>JBAXRM010000009.1:0-53848 GCA_037131225.1 Nostocales cyanobacterium ELA583
CCTTATGATAACATGGCATAAAAACTTATAAAGAAATTGTTACGAAGTTTAGTAGGTCCCTTTAGGGCTGGGTTACTGACTTTAGCTCATCAACACAGATCAGCAAATATGTTGATTTACTCAATCCTAAGCATAAGATTTATTTATGTATATATTCCCTTATGATAACATGGCATAAAAACTTATAAAGAAATTGTTACGAAGTTTAGTAGAATGACCTCATTACACAAATGAGTATTTTTTCTTATTGACATGATAGCGGATCAATTTCCTTGGCTTACCGCAATTGTCCTATTTCCCCTCCTGGCATCCTTTCTCATCCCTGTATTGCCTGATAAAGATGGCAAACTTGTCCGTTGGTATGCACTGGGCGTAGGTATTGCCGACTTTGTTTTGATGTGTTACGCCTTTTGGAAACATTACGATGCTAGTAATACCAGTTTTCAACTCGTGGAAAACTATGCCTGGATGCCCCAGATAGGACTCCACTGGGCAGTTTCCGTTGATGGTATTTCCGCTCCCTTGGTACTTCTGGCGGGCTTTGTTACCACATTGGCGATTTTTTCAGCTTGGCAAGTAGATCGCAGACCAAAGCTTTTCTATTTTCTCATGCTTGTGTTATATTCTGCACAGGTTGGGGTATTTGTCGCCCAAGACTTACTGTTATTTTTCATTATGTGGGAAGTCGAACTAATTCCCGTATATTTATTAGTCTGTATTTGGGGTGGACAACGGCGACGCTACGCAGCTACAAAATTTTTACTTTATACCGCAGCAGCTTCTATATTTATCTTGGTAGCAGCCCTGGCAATGGGACTATATGGCGGCGGAAATATCACTTTTGATGTTGCAGAACTCGCACAAAAACAATATCCCCTCACGCTGCAACTTTTACTATATGCAGGTTTGTTAATTGCCTTTGGCGTAAAATTGGCAATTTTCCCCTTCCATACTTGGCTACCTGATGCCCACGGTGAAGCATCTTCCCCCGTATCTATGATTTTGGCGGGTGTGTTATTGAAAATGGGTGGATATGGACTAATTCGTCTGAATCTTGACCTGCTTTCTGATGCTCATATTTATTTTGCACCGGTTCTAGCTATTCTCGGTGTTGTCAATATTATCTATGGTGCTTTAAATTCCTTTGCCCAAACGAATATGAAACGGCGTTTGGCTAATTCGTCAATTTCCCACATGGGGTTTGTATTACTAGGAATTGCATCTTTCACCGATTTGGGAATCAACGGCGCAATGTTGCAAATGATCTCCCATGGTTTAATTGCTTCCGTGTTGTTCTTTTTGGCTGGTGTAACTTACGACCGTTCCCGCACAATGGTAATGGCAGAAATGGGCGGTATTGGTCAAGCCATGCCGAAAGTATTTGCGCTCTTTACAATGGGGGCAATGGCATCTTTAGCGTTACCAGGAATGAGTGGCTTTGTTAGTGAACTTTCGGTGTTTATCGGCATCACAACTAGCGATGTTTACACTTCCACATTCTGCACTGTCACAGTTTTCCTAGCTGCTGTGGGAGTGATTCTCACACCTATTTATTTGCTTTCCATGCTGCGTCAAGTATTTTACGGTTCTGAGGCAGCCTTAATCTGTGATATTAACAATGCCGGGTTTGAAAATCAGGAAGATGAAGGAACAGCTTGTTTTGGTACAGATTGTCTTTTGCCAACGGAAACTGTATATAGTGATGCCAGACCCCGTGAAGTGTTTATTGCTGCCTGTTTTCTGGTGTTGATTATTGGCATTGGCTTCTATCCTAAAGTAGCTATGCAGATGTATGACGCGAAAACTGTAGCTATTAATGCTCATGTTCGCCAATCTTATACAATCATGTCCCAAACTAATCCTCGTGTTTATGCGGGTGGATTCTTAAATCCGCACATTCCAGCAACCGAGTTGACACCTGTTTTGGGAACTTTAAAATAGGCAACTAACGACTAAAAGAAGTATGGACTCTCCTACTCCTTGAATATTTATCAAATTACTTGACTTTATATTGAGGACAAAGAGAGTTAAGATACACAAGGTTTCCTAACTTTTTCTCTAGAATTATTGCCCTAATTAAACTCATGAATGCTGCTCCCTTAGTTCGCTTTACGTCTTTATCACTCATAACAGTTTTGGGGTTGCTATCACCTGCCTATGCTGAGGTAAAAAAGCCATCAAATCCTGTTAGTCAAACAAAACCCGCTACTCCAGTAAAACCAACTACTCCAGCCAATCCCGTTAATATAGATCAGCCTAACACCCTCAGTCCGACTGGAACAAGTGGTAATATCTTAAGTATTGAGGGAGGCGATCGCTTAATAAAAGATGCAGAACAAGCAGTTACTAGTCAAAACTATACCCTAGCTATCAAAAAGCTCCAAGAAGCACGCCAAGTTTATAATCAATTATCCAGCATTTATCAAGACCTCAATTCTAGTTTTACAGGTATTGACATTCGTGCCGCTGATTCTCACCGCAAGAATGCCTTAGCAACTGCCCAGAAACGAGATGAAGCCACCTATCAATTAGCCCTGGTTCATCGAGCGCAAAATCAGCCGGAATTAGCTATACCTTTGCTAGTGCAAATCATCAAAAGTCAAAACCCTACGAGAGAATTAGGTAAAAAAGCTTACCAACAATTATTAGAACTAGGTTTTGTAGATGTACCCTTTCCTCGTCAAGGTAATAAATAATCGGCAAAAGGTAACAGGCAACAGTCAACCGCAACATATCTGTTAATAATAGAGAAGTAAGTTTTTTCAGGAATTGCGATGATAAGTCCGCAGCAAGTCGAGGAAATGATCAAGGCAGGGCTGCCAGATGCCCAAGTGCAAGTACAAGACTTGACAGGTGGTGGTGATCACTATCAAGTAACAGTAGTTTCATCGCAGTTTGCAGATAAAAGATTGGTGCAACAACACCAACTTGTTTATGGCGCATTGCAACAAGCCCTATCAACCGAAGCCATTCATGCTTTAGCCCTTAAAACCTACACTCCCGCAGATTGGCAAGCAGCAAACTAATTTGAGATTGAGGATTTTGCATTGAGAAAACAAAATCTAAAATTGTATTAACTCTTGACTTTCACAAAATAAAGGAAATAACTAATCATGACCCCAGAAACCAAAGCAAAAATTGATAACTTAGTACAACAAAACAAAATTATGGTTTTCATGAAGGGCAACAAATTAATGCCCCAATGTGGTTTCTCTAATAATGTCGTGCAAATTCTCAATACCTTGGGAGTTCCCTTTGAAACCCTAGACGTACTTGCAGATTCTGAAGTTCGTCAAGGCATCAAAGAATATTCCAACTGGCCAACAATTCCCCAAGTATATGTTAACGGTGAATTCCTGGGCGGTTCTGATATTCTGATTGAAATGTACAACAAAGGTGAATTACAACAAACAGTAGAAGTAGCTCTAGCTTCTTAATATCATGTATTAGGTGTAGGTTGGGTTAAGGAACGCAACCCAACACCTGATTTTTATTGGCTACAATTGCGAATTTATTTTTAAATATTAAGTAAGTAATGATTCAGGAGCAAAGAAAACACCGAGTCAGAATAAATTGCCATAATTCTACATCCAATCTTCTTTCCTTCTTTCTCCTGACTTGGTGACTCCTGAATTCTTACAATATTAAATTATTTATTACTAATATTTTTTACCAAAATAATGAATAATA
Source organism: Nostocales cyanobacterium ELA583 (assembly GCA_037131225.1). GTDB lineage: Bacteria > Cyanobacteriota > Cyanobacteriia > Cyanobacteriales > Nostocaceae > Dolichospermum. The sequence goes on from JBAXRM010000009.1 coordinate 3,691, forward strand.
AAACAAAGATAGAAGACTGTGGTTATACATTAATAGGTTCAGCCGTTGATAATTTAGTTCGCCATTTTGAAGGTCAATCATCTCTACAATTATATCCTGACTTTCGAGAACGGCGAGAACGTGCCAATGAATTATTATTTGATTTAGTCGGTAAACAACCTGGTTTATTTTATATTCGTCGTCAGGGAAATGCAAAAGAACCAGGAGAAGAAATTTGGGAGTTAATTATCGCTACAGACCAAGATAACTTTCAACTGCCAAAAAGATTAAAAAACCTGGGAAAAACATTAGCATTTAAAGCTGCTATCCGTCAAGATGGATCTAGCGGATTTAAAATTTTATCAGCTTATTTACTACATGAATTGCGGGGAAATATTGACGGCTATGCTTTACCTTATTGGTTGCGGTTAATTCCCAATCATCAACATCGTCTAGATATTCCGAAAACCCTCTTGGCAAAAATTAAAAATATGCCAATTTGCGGAAATCATATTCCCACAGAAGATCAACTTAAAGCCTGGAAAGCATTTTTAAAAGTCGAAGAACGCATTGCTAAATCTCGCCAATTTTGTGTATCTTGCCTAATTCCTAATTATGGTGCAACTTCTCGGCAAATTTCTTTAGAAATTAAAGTTAATTCAGCTACCCTAGATGGTTCTGAAGAACATTGTTTAGGTGTAGATAACTTTTGGGAACGAGTCAAAAAAGCCAAAAATCAAGAAGTTAAATTTTTAGATTCTTTACCTACCGATAGAAATCGCCGTAACAGTCGTCAATTAGGAACTATTGAAAAAATTGATCAAAAACATAATCTGATTTATATTCGATTAGAACGGGAATTAATTGAATATATAGCTAAAGGTAATTATCAACTTCCCAACAAAGGCTATTTATTTTTTGATGCTGCTGGAGATATCAAACAAATAGAACGCAAAGAAAAAGCCTTGGAACAATTAAAACAAGGACGCACTCAAAATCCCTATTTAGGTAACTTTCTATTTGACGCTTCCCAAGCCAGAACAATTACTAAGAGGATTAAACTAAAATCAAAAGATTTATTATTATCTACCGCTAATGCTGGACAAAAAGCCGCAGTAGAAAAAGTCCTTTCCGCAGAGGATTTAGTTTTAATTCAAGGACCACCAGGTACAGGGAAAACTACCGTAATTGCTGAGATTTGCTATCAGGTAGCATTGCGTGGGGGACGAACATTAATTACCTCTCAAGCCAATTTAGCAGTTGATAACGCCCTCAGTCGCTTAGTTCATAATCCCGTTATTCGTGCTATCAGAAAAGGACGAGCCGAAAAAGTGGGAGAAGAAGGACAGCCATTTTTAGAAGATCAAGTAATTGGGACATGGCTACAAAATACCGCGACTGACTGCGAAAATAATCTGAGTCAACGTCATGAAAATATCAAAATCTTAAATCAATTATTACCATTATCACCACGATTTACAGACTATTTTTTGGCAGAAGCAGAAATAAATCATCAACAGAATGAACTCAAAAACGAAAAATTAACTTTAGAAGCATCTTATCAAAATCAAGCAACTGAATATAATCAAACCTTAGTAAATAAAAATGAAATTTCATCTTTAATTACTGGTTTAGAGAATATTCTCAAAAATTCCACAAATATAGATTGGGAATCTTCAGAAATTAAGACCTTTTTCTCCCGTATTCAACCCTATACAAAAAATAACCAACAAGTAGAGGCTTTTCGAGAAAATGTGCGTCAAGCTATTAAATATAGTGAAGAACTTGGTTTTGTTTATCCAGATTTTGGTGCATTTGGGTTAGCTAGTTGGTTACAGGAAAATATCACAACTCATCTTTGTGAATTTAAACCGGGATTAAATGATGCTAATAATCTGGCTTTAGTGATTTCAGAAGTAGCAAAATTAGTATATATTTTCCAACAAAATTCTGTATCTTTAGAGAAGTTAGAAACAGATCATGAAAAACTTACTAATCAAACTGATCTTAAACCCACAATCCAAATTTGGGAAAATCGCAAACGGGAAATTGATTATATTGTGGAAGCCATTGTCGAATGGAAGTCTACAGCTTACAATAACTTGTATCAAGTCTTGAAAGAATGTCAACAATCAGATTTAGAATTAACAGAAAACATGGTAGATTTACCATTAGGTTTATTGATGTTTGCGAAGACATTAAAATTATCTATTGTTCCTAAAAATTATAAAATCAATTTACCAGCTTGGGGATTATTAACAAAAGCCATATCTTATGAAATAGAAGGTAATTTTACCGATAGAAAAGGTAAAAAACACGATTTTAGTTATTTCTTACAGCAAAGTTTTAGTCAAATTCCGATAGTATTATCAAAAACCGACCAAATTCAATGGCAAACAACCTATCAAAAATTCCAAAATTATCAACTCCTCAATCCAAAACAGCGAAAATTGCTAGTTGAAAATACTCAGGTTTTTTTAATTAGATTAGAAAAATTTTATGGTAAATCTTTTGAATTGAATAATATTGAAGCTACTCTTACCCGCATTACGCAAGAATTACTAGATATTATCTTAGTTCACGCCCGTCAATGTGTTTTAAGGATTAAAACTGAAACTGAACAACAATTGCAAATTTTACAAGAGCAATTTCAAGAACTTCCACAAAATACAGTTTCTTCAGAACAAATATCTACAGCTAGAACTCAAGTAAATGAAAGCAAGCAAGCGGCTAATTTAAAACTTGCAGAAGTTATTAATAAACTCCAAGCATTTTATAAACAGCAAAATATCCCTGTCCCATTACAGCGTTTAGCAGAAAAATATCTGACTACACAAGCAAATATTTGGGAACAACCGCAGGAATTTTCTCAGCAAGTCAAATTTTGGGAAAATCGCGTTAATGAAATAGAAACTCTGATTTCATCATTAGCACCTTTTACTATTTTAGAAACCATTAAAGATTCTTTAAATCAGGAGTTTACAAATTCGCAAGCAGAAGCTGATATTTATCAACAAGAACTTCAAATATTGCAAATAACAATAGCTGATTTAGAACAGAAATTACAATTGCAGTTATCAGATAGTTTGATTAGAGAACGGAATTGGTGGCAATCAATTTGGCAAACAATACCAAATAAATTAAAACCAGAATTATCTCATGATGATTTATTTGATTTAGAATCTTTAACCACTATCCAAAATAAATTTACCTCTTGGCAAAGACAAATAAAAAGTGAAGAAAATTATCTGCACAAATATCAAAACTTTGTTCAAGACTGGGTTACAAAACTCCGTCAACCTTCAGAACAAGATAGTAAAGATTTAAGAGGAATTTATTTAGATAATGCTAATGTAGTGGGGATTACTTGTGTTCAAGCTGCAAATTATAATTTCTCGGAAGAATTTCAATCTTTTGATGTTGTGATTATTGATGAAGTTAGTAAATGCACTCCTCCAGAGTTACTAATTCCGGCGTTGAAAGGTAAAAAATTAGTCATGGTAGGAGATCATCGGCAATTACCACCTATGCTTGATACTAGCACTGTGGAAGAAGTTGCTAAAGCAATGGGTAATACTAGAGAAGAATTACAATTTTTAGAAGAATCATTATTTAAAAGTCAGTTTGAAACTGCTGATAAAAGCATTAAAAAAATGCTAAATACTCAATATCGAATGCACCCGATGATTATGGGCGCAATTAATCAGTTTTATCATGGTAAATTGGAATGTGGGATTTTAGAACCTGACACTAAACGCGCTCATAATTTAGCAGGGGAAGTCATTCAATCTTATCATCATCTATGTTGGGTAAAAATGCCTAGAGAAAACGAGTTTCAAGAAGAACGAAATGGAACTTCATTTTTAAATATTAAAGAAATTGATGTCATTGAAAGTATCTGTCAGCAGTTTGAGAAGGTTTGGGTTGATAAAGTTGCGAATGGAGAACCGAAAAAAGAAATAGCTGTAATTACATTTTATGGTGCTCAATTAAGAAAAATTGATGAACGGTTGCAATCTGAACTTTTCCCTTCTTTACAAATTAGAACAGGTACAGTTGACAGATTTCAAGGTATGGAAAGACCGGTTGTAATTGTGAGTATGGTAAGGAATAATCAACAAGGAGATGTAGGATTTGCTAATAAACCAGAACGGGTAAATGTGGCTTTTTCTCGCGCTCAAGAATTACTGGTAATTGTCGGTTGTCACGATTTATTTACAGCTAAACTCGGTACAGTAGGTAATATGTATTCGCAAATTGCAAATACTGTTAATGATCATGGAGGTTTTATTGATGTTTCCTGCTTCTGTAGTTAAAAAAATTGATGAAAATCTGAAATATATAGTTGATAAAATTGAATCTGAAAGTTCTGGTTTATCAGTTTTAGCAGCGCGTCAATTTTGCTATACTGTAACTCAAAATTCTTTGGAATTAACTATTAAAGAACCGCGCAAATTTAATGTTTTAGAAGAGTTTATTATTCGGGCTGGTATAGAATTTAATCCTCCTCCTACAGCTAAGGATTTAGCATCTATCTTAGGGTTGGATTCTGTATTTGTTAAAAGTACAATTGCTAATCTGCAATCTTTACAAACTCTAGCAGATACACCTCAAATTACTGTTACAGCAGAGGGGAGTTTATTTTATGAACAGGGTTCTGTACCTAAGCCTCCATACACTGTACAAATTTATGCAATTACTGATAATTTAGCAGAGAAAATTACATTTCAATATGAATCATTAGAAGATATTGGAATTAATCATCCAGATTTAGCAGAGTTTGTGAATATTGAAGCAAAAAATCCAGCAATTTCTAGTTTAAAACTTGCAGATATTCAGGAAATTGTGCAATCTTGCAATTTACCTCTTCATGTCCCCACAGAAGGTAAATTTGTTACTGATTTTAAAGTGCGAGGTATTACACAAACTATCGTGAAAAATATATCCCTGTTTGTAATTTATGATAACAATCAAGATAAATTAATCATCCAAATCAGAAGCGGTAAAGAACTTTTAGAAGTTGCTACAAAGACGATTGAAGAATTGTACAGTGCAGAAAAACTATCTCTAGAAGAATTATGTCAATTATCTGAAGAAACTAATTTCATGTAGGTTGGGTTGACGTAAGGAAACCCAACATTTACTCAACTTGATTGGGTTTGGTCTTCGTTCTACCCAACCTACAGTCTGGTTTTAATCAGAAATCAGCTTTTCCATTGATACTCGCTTTTGTTCAAGCCACCATAAATAAATAGCAAATACTATAGAAATAACTAAGAGAATAGTAATAAAGCGAAACGTAATTTGTGTACCTATAACTAATGATGCAATTGGAGCATTTGTGACATCAATATTTGTTGTTAATTGACTATTATTAAGAGTCACAAATGAAAATATAGCCCCGACTAATGGCACACTTATAGTTTGTCCTAATATACGTGACAAGGATAATAAACCGGAAGCAATACCTAAACTATCTTGTGGTGCTGCTCCCATAATGGCGCTATTGTTGGGAGATTGAAACATTCCTATACCCAACCCATAGGGAATAATTGCAATCATATAATTAACTATAGTTAATTCTGCGTTAAAGGTACTAATTAAACAGCAGCCAATAGCCATTAACACTAATCCTATTAAACTAATAATTCGTGGACCAAATCTATCAGAAAGCATCCCAGCAATAGGTGCTGATAAAACAATAACAATTGGTGGGATTGCTAATAAGAAACCAGCTTTATTAGTTGGATATTGTGTAACTAGTTTAAAAAAGAAAGGGAGGATAAAAATTGCTCCTGCAATCACGAAGTTACCTATAAATCGCAATCCTAAACCTAAACTTAAGTCTAAAGATTTGAAAATTTTCCAATCTAAAATAGGGTTTAAAGTTCGCATTTCTATAAACACGAGACAAGATAAACTAATAATAGATAAAAATAGTAAAGTCAAGATAGTACTTAAATCATAGTTCTGCCCTTCTAATAAAGTTATTCCCAATATAAAGCAAGTTAACATGAATGTCAGAACTATTGTTCCTATGATATCCAACGGCTGTTTTTCTCCAGTGACAATAGAAGGGGGGACAAAATAAGCCACAATTAAAATTCCTAAAATCCCAATTGGCACATTAATAAAGAAAATTAAAGGCCAGTCTCCAATACTAATTAATATGCCTCCTATTGTCGGACCTAACATCATTCCTAAACCAAAAACTCCAGCCCGAATCCCTAAACTAAGTCCGCGTTCTTCCACTGGAAAAGCTTCTACAATCATCGCTGTTCCTAGTCCTGATATAAATGCTGCACCTAGTCCTTGAATAGCACGAAAAGCTATTAAAAAACCTATATTTGGGGCAAATCCACAAAGTAAAGAGCTAATGGTAAACACTATCATCCCGATAATATATAACTTTTTTTTGCTCCACATATCGCCTAATTTAGATGCACTCAAAACAAAAATAGATATTGCTAGTAAGTAACTTAATACTATCCATTGACTAGTTGCAAAGGTTGTATGTAGTGATTCCACCATGACTGGTAGAGCTAGATTAACTATATAAACATCTAAGGAAAAGATAAATACACCAATACTAATGCCGAATATAGTCCACCACTTTGCAGATGTTTTGATTTCAGATTGGAGATAATTAAATTGTGGTTTTTGAGTTTTTAACATTACAACTTCCTTATGGCGAGTTATCAATTATTTGTTATTATTAGTTTTTATATTCCTTTCATATTTTCATAAACAGAGATAATTTATATCATCATTTACTCAATCAAACAAAAGAAGTACAAATTTTATTATTCAGGGAATGTGTCACTACACTAAACCGGGCTATAATTTCCGGTAATTCATGTTCTATATCAATGGGAGTTCCTCTTTTAGCAATTACTTTAATTTCTTGAAGAATTTTATCTACTAAGTCTTTATTTTCCATCAATTCTTCTCTACCAATCTGCTTTAGAGCCAATTGCACAGCAGTAGATCCTGATTGCATTCCTAATGCTAAACTACTTTTTTTACCGAGAATATGCGGATCTAAACTTTGATAAAGTTGCTCATTTTTGGCTACAGCTTTGACATGAACTCCAGCATAATGGGTAAAGGCATTTTTTCCTGTGATAGCTTGATGGGGAGAAATAGGAATATGAGAATGCTCACTCACGAATTTATATAAATCGTCTATATAGTTCAGTTGCCAATTTTTTGCTTCTTCACCCATATCTATTAAATTGATCAACAGTTCGGCTAAATCAACAATTCCTGCTCTTTCTCCTAAACCCATTGTAGATACATCAATAATATCTGCACCTGCTCTGTAAGCGTCTAAGGCATTAGCTAAAGCCAAACCTTGATCATTATGACAATGCACCTCTATTTGTGGATGTAAATCACGTTTTTTTAGTTCCTCTTTGAGAGTTTTGACATAAAAATACATACTGCGCTGGGGATGAAATGGTGTGCTATATCCAGTTGTATCGGCTATACTAATTATATTCACTCCGGCTTTGACTGCGGCAGTGGCTGCGGCAATAACATTTTCTATAGGCGATCGCACTGTATCTTCTGGTGTATATCTAATTAATAAGTCATGCTTCTGTTCTTTGGCAAAAGTAACTACTTCAATAATCTTTTCAATCGCTACCTCTAAATTAATATTATAATCCTGTTGTAATCGCCTTTTAGAAACACTAAAAAATATCCCTAAAAAATCAACACCACAATCTAAAGCTTTTTGCACATTATCTATTTTACAAAGGGAATGAGCGCCTATTTTCGCATTAAGTCCTGCTTGAGAAATGCGCTTAATAGCTAAAGCAATTTCCCGATCTACTGCGGGATTACCCGCTTCAATAATATCAACTCCTATCTGATCTAAAAACTGGGCAATTACCATTTTTTTATCTGGAGAAAAATAAACTCCAGGAGTTTGTTCTCCTTCTCTTAAAGTAGAGTCAAGAATCTGCACCATATTTACCCTGAATTTCAGCCAATTTAATATTAATTTCACTCAAGAATATTGATAACCTATAGCCTATTAATGGTTACAGCGTATACTTTCAGTAATTTAACATATCTTTCAGTAATTTAACATATCTTTCAGTAATTTAATATATTAGACATCTCCACCGAATGAATTTAGAGAATGTAGAGACGTTCCATGGGTAGGGATTCTCGGCTCTACAAGGGTTTTATTTTATATAGAGTCGGAAATTAAAAATTAATTAATATAAATTAAAGAAATAATAATGTATTGTTAATTTACATTTAAATATAAACTTTTATGATAGTTTGTCAGGTTTACATACATAAATTAAACTTAATCATAGAAATTTACAGCAAACAAAATGAAAATTCCCCCCAGTTTTACGTCGCTGAGGGGCTTAATCATGTCAATTGTAGTATTTCCCAAACTTCACTCCCCTACACCCATTGACCATTGCAAAAATTGTGCTACACTAGTCTGCGGTAATGGGCTAAATCAAAAAAATCAGGTCATCTGTTTAGTAGTAGCCATGTTGTCTTTCGGGTTCTGGTTGAACCATTGCGAAGTTAGATACGTCATGCAAGTAACGACTGGCTTCATCTTCTAAGCGATGAATCAAATAGGGTTCAATGATGTTACTATGTCGCAGTGCGGCGAGGTATCCATCCAAATACATCCGCATATCATCCATACGATAACCGCGATTCCATAATTCGACGAAGGCGTCAGTCAGTTTTTGGTAGTAGCGGATGGTTTGTGTGTCTTGTAGCATAACTGCTCTATTAGTCTCTTTTGTATGAGAATTGTAGATGATGATTCACGCTCAATGAAGTATCACTTCCTTCTTATGTATTAACTCATAAGTTAATATTGTCACCTTGGGTGAGACCCCCCAGCAGCTAAAAACTTAATTAGATACTACGCCAAAAAATTGGAAATATGGTAATTTTGTAAGGTATTTTTACGATTTTTTTCAAAAGTTTGATCTGATAACATGGCTAGTCTACTGTGGCGTAAGTTAATGAACCATTCTCAATCGTCCAAAAGCTGATTCCATATTACTTTTGACTTTTGATTTTTGACTTTTGACTTCCGCGAAGCGGTACTAGTGCCATATATTCATAACCACGCAGGGTAATTGATTTTTATCCAATTTTTTGTGCTTTTCTCTTTGGGAGTACAAATCTAGCTATTAATGCATCAATTTGTAAAATCAAGTTTTAGAACCGATTAGTTCTTGCTGGGATAAATAATAAGCCCTGTCTACCTTTGGTTATAATCAGGTGTGATTTTTATACTACTCCCTTTGGTAAATGATTGTTCTATTAAGTTTACCATATCTCTTAAGGAGTAGGACAGATAACCATAAATAAACTTTAATGATATGAGTCAGGAGTCAGGAGGAAGAAGACGTGAAAGTAATTGTGCTATACAACTTTTTGAAGTAAATTTTGTCCCTGATTCTAGTTCATAGTGCTACAAGTGATGGGAAAGTAATTTTATTTACCTATTACCGTTGCAAAATAGATAATTACTAACTTAAGCTAATATAATGTAAACGTAATAAAGATTTAATAAAGCTACTAGCGTGGCTGCAAATAAAGTAAAAAATAAATTTTTCGCAAGGTTTTTTGAAGAAAATATGAAGACTATGCCTATTGAAGTAACAAAAACTACAAAACCTTGAGCATGAGATTGTTAATTTGAGATTTATCAACGCAAAGGGGTCTTACCATTGTGGGTTCGGTTTGTATAGAAATTGTTGAGGGGAATCCCCATCTAAGATCGTTGTTGGGTTGGCACTTGCAACAGCTAGAATACCGAGTTCATCAAGCTGCCAGTGTTTATCAAGCAAAAGAAGTATTTCTTAGCCATCAACCCACTCTAGTCATTCTAGATGCGGATTTATCAGATGGTGATGGTGTGGAGTTTTGCCGCTGGTTACATCGTCAACAACAGCCTCTAATTCTCATGTTATCTGCTCGGACTAATGAAGCCGATATTGTTGCTGGCTTAAAAGCGGGAGCAGATGACTATTTAAGCAAACCTTTTGGAATGCAAGAATTTTTGGCTCGGGTTGAGGCAATTATTCGCCGTAACCGGACACCAACTGCACCGGCTTATTTAGATTATGGTAGTTTGCAAATTGATTTAGTCCAGCGTCGTGTTCGTTTCCAAGGGGAGTTTATTGACTTAACACCCCAGGAATTCAGTTTATTGTATGTCTTGGCACAAGCTGGAGGAATGCCTTTAAGTAGATCGGAATTATTACGTCGTGCTTGGCCTGACGCTATTGATAACCCACGCACCATTGATACTCATGTTTTATCGCTGCGGAAGAAGGTGGAACTTGATCCCCGTCAACCCAGCTTAATCCAAACTATTCGCAATGTTGGATACCGATTTAACATGGAAATTTTGAACACCAATATTCCGCAAACGCCAGCAAAATTACCAAGAGAGAGATTTACTAATCAGTTACCTGTATTGACTACTCAAAGTTCTTAACCTCTTCCTGGCGATTTTAAACTGTTAGCAAGAGGTGCGGCTTTAACCGTGCCTCCCAGCTTTTTTATATTTTTCGTCTCATGAAATTAATGTTAATAGTTTTTTGCTAATTATTCAAATTGTTACCTTTAATTCGGGCTAGGGTTGGAGTGTTATTTACATTGTAATCAAGACAAGTTATCGGTGGTGATAAGAGATATCAAGTCCATTCTGCTAGTGCTTGAGTTTCTGATTGAGTTAAACTGGCTGCTAAGTTACCCCAATCTATCTCAACGGCAGGTTGATTGATAACTAATTGGCCTTGCTGAAGATGTAAGAGATGGGTACAAAACTCTTGTGCTAGATCAATTTGACGATTTACCATTAAAATCGCCGATGCGGGGGGTTGATTTAGGTGGGTGAGGATATCTATTAAGTGAGTAGATGTGGGAGTGTCCAAGGCGGATGTAGGCTCATCTAAGAGTAAAATCTGGGGTTCGGTAACTAGGGCGCGAGCGATCGCAATTAACTGTTTTTGTCCGCTGGAAAGTTGTACCTCAGTCCGTCCTAACCATTGTTCAGGAATTTGGAGTTGTTCTTGCCAATAACTGACTTTTTCCTGAATCTTTTGCTTTGCTAGACCGCGCAGAACTAAAGGATACGCCAAGGCTTGTGCAACTGTCATCCCCAATAACTTAGATTCCTGTTGTACCAGCATCACCTGTTGACGGAGTTGGATAACGGGAATTTGCCGATATTCTTGATTGTTAAGATAGATTTTTCCGCCGCTGGATTCATTTAAGCGGTTAATGAGGCGTAGCAAAGAAGTTTTGCCAGCACCAGATTCACCAACAATTACCAAGCGATCGCCAGGTGATACATTAAAGGAAATATCCTGGAGAATCGGGTATTGGTGTTGATGCTGTAACCGTCTATAAAAATTAACAGATTCTAGCCTGAGCATAGGGAATAAGTGATAATTGATAATTAACAATTGACAAGTGCTATAACCCAATTAATTATCTGCTCATTTAAGACGAAAAAACCCTATGTTAGCAGGAACAACTTTGCAGAATGGAAAATATACCATCCTCCAGGAAATAGGGCGAGGCGGATTTGGTGTTACATTCAAAGCTATGCACCACTATTTAGGTCAAGAAGTGGTGATGAAAACGATGAATGAGAAATTGCTCAAACACCCCGATTTTTCCAAATTTCAGCGCCAATTTCAAGATGAAGCGAGGAGATTAGCGGCTTGTGTTCATCCTCATATTGTCCGGGTCAGCGACTTTTTTGAGGAAGATACTTTACCTTATATGGTGATGGAATACGTCCGTGGAGATACCTTGGGTGCAGCATTTGTGTTACCAGGAATACCATTGGCAGAAGCCACAGCCATTCATTATATCCGCCAAATAGGCGCAGCATTGCAGGTGGTTCATAATAATGGGCTACTTCACCGAGATATTAAACCAGATAATATTATTTTGCGTCAAGGAACTCAGGAAGTAGTGCTAATTGATTTTGGCATTGCTAGAGAATTTAATAATGGAGCAAAACAGACCCATACAGGTTTGGTCAGTGAAGGATATGCACCCATTGAACAGTATTTAACCCAAGCACAACGTACAGCATCTACAGATGTTTATGGTTTAGCAGCAACTTTATATGCACTGTTAACGGCACAAGTTCCTATTCCGGCATTATTACGAGACCGAGAAAAAATGCCCTCTCCTCGTGAACTACAACCACATCTCAGTGCGGCTGTTAATCAAGCAGTTAACTGGGGAATGGCTGTAGAACCCCATTTGCGCCCTACCTCAGTTGGAGAATGGCTACAAATACTACCAGTTGCATTGCTAGATTCTGCATCACCAACCATACTTAGTGAAGCAGTACATACTATTAATTTATCAGATTTAAAATCAGCACATTTACATAAAAAATCTTCTTTCCATCCTATTGCGACATCATCAAAAGTTGCAAATATAGGAAAAAAAGTAGGTGCATCCAAGGTGGTTATGAGCATTAGTATTGCTTTAGTTGCAGCTACAGCAGGTTTTAGTATGACGCGAATATTATCAAAACCCAATTTAACATTATCACCTCAACCACTTTTTGAACAACCTAATTACGGATCTAACCCACCTAAACCGGTTGTAGAAATCCCACCAGCAGCTACAAATCAAAAAATTCAAAATTCTTCTTTCCGCGAATTTACACCGGCACTTAGTGTGAGGAGAAAACGCAAAAATATTTCTGTTTCCCCAGAACCAATTCCTAGTAGTAATTCTGAGCAAAAAGCACCTGAGAATAACAACTCTAAACTCACCCCAAGCTTGAAAACAATAATTAAGCAATCAACACCGGTTGTTACTTCTCAACCATCCTTAATGGATACTTTGCGTGAGGCCAAAGAATCTCAAAAAGCCGCTCCTCCTTTAGAAAATATTGCACCAGAATCCCGTCCTGTAGTTACTTCACCCCAGGAATCTCAACCGGAAAATTCTTCTGTGGTAGTCCCAACAGTAGAAATCAACCCCAATCAAGCGCCGGAAAGTCAGCAGCAAAAGGAAGAAAAACCGCAATAGTCATGGTAACGGAGAGGGGGGGATTCGAACCCCCGTTGAGTTTCCCCAAAACGCATTTCGAGTGCGTCACCATCAACCACTCGGACACCTCTCCAAAATAAACTTGTGGCACGAACTATTATAACATATAGGATTCAGGAGTTCAATACATTAATATCAGTTAATATTTTACAAAAGAAGGGAACAGGGAACAGGGAACAGGGAACAGATAAGAAACAAAACATGAGATTGAAATAATGACACTGTTTTTTTCGTGCTACGCATCTTGTAAAAACATCTTTTTTTTGACTGAGCTTTAAACTCAGCAACTTTTTAAACATGAGTTTTTCCTGTTCCCTGTTGCCCGTTCCTGTTCCCTCTGAATCCAACTCCTGCTAGTTGTAAAAAACCTACACTTGTCAGTGTCAGGTGGTGCTGTGTTACTTTCAATGTCAATTTATTTACCATTACTTACATTTTTTCCTAATGTTACTCCCTATCTTACCCCCAGCCATCAAACCAGGTGATTTGCTGCGCGTTATTGCCCCTAGTGGTGCATTACGAGAATTTGAGGCGTTTAATCAGGGCGTGGAAATTTGGAAAGCACGGGGCTATCGCATTAAGATTAGTGATAATATAGACATAAAACATGGTTATCTCGCTGGTACAGATGCCCACCGTCGTCAGCAATTAGCCACAGCATGGCAAGATCCTGAATGCAAGGGTATTCTCTGCGCGAGAGGGGGTTTTGGTGGCGCTCGCATTTTGGAAGATTGGACTTGGCAAGAAAATACAATTACCCCTAAATGGTTAATCGGCTTTTCTGACATCACAGCCCTGCTTTGGAGTCTCTATAATGCCGATATTGTCGGTGTACATGGTCCCGTGATGACTACCCTAGCCAACGAGCCAGAATGGTCAATCCAGAGGCTATTTGACATCATAGAAGGTTGTCCCCTCGCACCTTTAAAGGGTAATGGGTGGGGTGGTGGGACAGTGACAGGAATTTTGCTTCCTGGTAATCTGACAGTAGCAACCCATCTGTTAGGAACATCAATTTTACCTAATGTTGATGGTGTTATTTTAGCCTGGGAAGATGTCACAGAAATGCCTTATCGCATTGATAGGATGTTAACTCAGTGGCGTTCTAGCGGCGTTTTATCCCAAGTTCGCGGTGTTGCCTTGGGAGGATTTACACAGTGTGAATCCCCAGCTAATATCCCTAGTTTTACTGTCGAGGAAGTATTAAGAGAACGTCTATCTGATTTGGGTATTCCCATAGTTTCAGATTTACCCTTTGGTCATGATAGCCCTAATGCTGCTTTACCTGTGGGAGTTATGGCAACATTAGACGCTGAGGAAGGAATACTGCATTTTTCCTAAATAGTATAGTTTGGTGCGTTACGCTGTCGCTAACACACCAAACTTGTATTTTTAGAAGTCAAATCTTCAAGACAATGACAAAACATCAATAATTGTAAATCTGCTAGAACTTGATTAAAACTATGATGGTCGTATAAACCTGTTTTGTGATTAGCATTTCTGAGGATTGTTAACCAATTTGCCACTTCTTTTTGATATTCTATAGATGTATCAATATCCTTGGGTTCGTATGTTCCTATCTGTTTATGTAATGCTAATTCCTTAGCTGTTGGTTGAATACCTAAATCATTAATTTGATCAGTAACTATTTTACTAGTTAGCTTCTCAACTACATTTGCTGCTCTTAGACTGATACAATAAGAATGGACGCGGTATTTAATCAAAACTTTTGGAAGATTCCAAACTTTGAATTTTTTCGCTATTCTCACCCATAGATCATAATCTTGAGCATTTGGATAATCTTTTCTGTAAAACTCTTCATTGATTTTGACAGCATCCAAAGCACTTCTTCTGAACAAAACTGATGAATGAGCAAAATAGTTATGGAATAGCAGCCTAGAGGGGATTTTGTGATCAGGTTCTTCCTCATTCCATATTTTACCAGTTAAATCACCATTTTCATCCATTAATTCCACCCAAGAACCAACCATGCCAAAATCTGGGTTATTTTCCATAAACTCAAGCTGTTCTGCTAACCTAGATGGATAAGCATAATCATCACTATCTAGAACAGCAATATATTCACCTGATGATGCTGCTAAAGATTTATTTCTAGTGATTGGAATCCCTTGATTGACATTATTTTTAATTAACTGAATCCGTTGATCTTGATAAGAATTGATAATTTCTACGCTATTATCTGTTGAAGCATCATCTACAATGATAAATTCAAAATTCGTAAAAGTCTGATTTAAAATACTTTTTATAGCTGTGTCAAGATATTTTTCACTATTGTACACAGGCATGACAACTGTAATTTTAGGAGATAATTCTGTACTGCTGATGTCCTGATTTAACTCTTGTTGAATAAGCTGATTTTGAGTGATCATGTTGAAGGATGTTGAAAAAATGGATGATTTTTATACTAATCCATAAATAACGTATAATATGCAAGTTATACCCAATTCCAGAAAACTTCGTTCTATTTCAGTAAATGCCTAGTATAAATTTTTTCCCAAAACCCACAATCTCCATTGTGCTATCCACATACAATCGGGCAAAATACTTAAACGATTGCATAAATAGTGTATTGCAACAAACCTTTCAGGATTTTGAATTAGTGATAGTTGACGATGGTAGCCAAGATAATACGTTTGAAATCGTCAATGGTTACTTACAAAAATTTAATAATATTCGTTATCTTAAACACCAAAATCGTAAATTGGCTTATGCCAGAAATGCAGGTATTCAAGCATCTTTCGGCAGTTATATCACATTTATTGACAGTGACGACACTTATAAACCCAATCATTTAGAATCCCGAATAGAATTTATGAAATCTCATCCAGAAATTGATTTAATTGAAGGTGGATGGGAAATTGAAGAAGAATTTTTCGTTGTTGATTATTTTCAACCCGATCAAGTAATTAATATTAGAGAGTGTATTGCTGGTGGAACATTTTTTGGAAAAAGACACATATTTTTTGAATTAAAGGGATTTAATTATATTACTTATGGAGAGGATGTAGATTTGTGGGAGCGTGCAGAAAAAACTTTTAAAACTGCAAAAATCAAACAACCAGAAACCTATATTTACAATAGAACAGACGACAGTATTACCAAAACCTTTTTAGACAAAAAATCCTCTACCAACTAATAGTATTCCTAGATAAACCAACACCAAAACTTCTAATCTTCTCTTCCTTTGTGCCTTTGCTCCCCTGCGCCTTTGCGCGAAACTTTCTTAAATATATTTCATTGAGCTAAAAATCGGTGTCAGCCCACTTACTGAGTATTTTTGGAAATTGGCTAGTATTTATGCTAATTGGGTGACAATATGTTAGAATTAGGGCAGAAATATGACAACTATTCAAAGTTAATTTGACATAATTTTGTCTTTTGTCAAGTTGAAAGCTAAAATCTACATTTTTTGGAGTTTTGGAGTTTATGACAACCTCACAGGAGAGGATTATCCCGACGGATTTGCGAGGTGAAATGTCGCGGTCTTATCTAGAATACGCCATGAGCGTAATTGTAGGTCGGGCGCTGCCAGATGCTAGGGATGGTCTTAAACCTGTGCATCGTCGCATCCTCTATGCCATGCACGAACTGGGTTTACTACATGATCGCCCCTTCAGAAAATGCGCCCGTGTAGTCGGGGAAGTATTGGGTAAATATCACCCTCACGGTGACACGGCAGTATATGATGCTTTGGTGCGGATGGCGCAGGATTTTTCCATGCGATCGCCTCTCATCAGTGGACATGGTAACTTTGGTTCAGTGGACAATGATCCGCCAGCGGCAATGAGGTACACAGAATGCCGTCTGTACGCCCTAACCAGTATAGCCCTCCTCCAAGATATTGAAGCCGAAACCGTAGACTTTGTCGATAACTTCGATGGTTCTCAACAAGAACCCACAGTTTTACCCTCCCGCATTCCCCAACTTCTCCTGAATGGTTCTTCAGGAATTGCAGTAGGAATGGCGACAAATATTCCTCCGCATAATTTGGGAGAATTGATTGATGGGTTAGTAGCACTCATTCACAATCCCGAAATAACTGATATTCAGTTAATGCAGTATATTCATGGTCCCGACTTCCCGACTGGGGCGCAGATTTTGGGAGTCAGTGGCATTAAAGATGCTTACACCACTGGACGCGGTTCAATTACCATGCGCGGTGTTGCCAATATTGAAACCCTTCAACAACGCAACCGTCCAGACAAGGAAGCAATTATCATCACCGAATTGCCTTATCAAACCAACAAAGCGGCATTAATTGAAAAAATTGCCGAGTTGGTGAATGATAAACGCATTGATGGTATTTCCGATATCCGGGACGAGAGCGATCGCGACGGCATGAGAATCGTCATAGAATTAAAACGGGATGCCTATCCCCGGGTCGTTTTAAACAACCTTTATAAACAAACCCCTTTACAGTCTAACTTTGGGGCAAATATGTTGGCATTAGTCAACAGTGAACCCCAAACCCTCCGTCTCAAACAATTCCTGAGTGTTTTCCTGGATTTCCGGATTCTCTCCATTGAACGCCGGACTCGCTATGAACTTCGCAAGGCACAGGAGAGAGATCACCTCCTGCAAGGATTATTAATTGCCCTATCACGATTAGATCCAATTATTGTTTTAATTCGTCATGCACCAGACGCACCTACAGCCAAAGGTGAGTTAATTACTACCTATGGACTGTCGGAAGTGCAAGCAGACGCAATTCTGCAAATGCAGCTACGCCGATTAACAGCCTTAGAAGCCGATAAAATTCGCCTAGAACACGACGATTTACAAGTTAAAATTACCGACTTATTGGATATTTTAGCTAAACGGGAACGGGTGCTAGAAATCATTGAAACCGAAATTAGCCAAATTAAAACCAGCTTTTCTACACCCCGGAGAACAGTAATTACTCACGGGGAAGGAGATATAGATGACATTGACTTAATTGCCAATGAAAAGGCAATTATTATGGTGACAGAACAAGGTTACATCAAACGGATGCCCGTTAACACCTTCGAATCTCAAAGCCGCGCTACTAGAGGCAAAGCCGGGGCTAAAGTCAAAGATGATGATACCATTGAGCATTTTTTAACCTGCTGCGACCATGATAGTATCTTATTCTTTAGCGATCGCGGAGTCGTCTACTGTCTCAGAGCATATCAAATTCCCGTGAGTTCTCGCACCAGTCGCGGCACACCCATTGTGCAAATGTTGCCTATTCCCAAAGAAGAGAAAATTACTTCCATTGTCCCCGTAAACGAATTTAGCAGCGAAGAATACCTCGTTATGCTCACCAAAGGCGGTAACATCAAAAAAACCGTCTTAGAAGCATTTAGTCACATTCGCGCTAATGGATTAATTGCCATATCCTTAGAAGAAGGCGACCAACTGCGATGGGTGAGAAGAGCTAGAGTAGAAGACAGCATCATTATCGGTTCTCGTCAAGGTATGGCGATTCACTTCCGCTGTACTCACTCCCAACTGCGTCCTCTGGGTAGGGCAACTCGTGGGGTAAAATCCATGAAACTCAAGGGTAAAGATGAACTCATAGGCATGGATATCTTGCCTGCGGCTGTTCTCGATACCTTGGATATTGTCATAGAAGCGGAAATAGAAGAAACAGCAGAACTAGAAGAAACCACAGAAATTGCAGAAATAGAAGAAATTGCGGAAATCGAAAATACCGAAGAAATCGTTGAAGTCAGCAACGCCAACAGTACAGGACCTTGGGTATTAGTCATTACAATGGCTGGTTATGGTAAACGTGTTCCTGTTTCCCAGTTCCGGCTGCAAAACCGTGCCGGTCAAGGTTTAATGGCTACCAAATTCAAAAACCGCAAAACCAAAGACAAATTAGCCACCTTGCGAATTGTCAACAGCGACGAAGAAATCATGATGGCCACCAATCGCGGGATCATTATTCGTCAAGCGGTGAATGCAATTTCCATTCAATCAAGATCAGCCACTGGAGTCAGAGTCCAACGTCTAGACGAAGATGATGCCATTACCGGAGTCGCAATTGTTCCCCCCGACACAGGTGATAATGGTGAACTAGAAGAAGCAGAGGGGTAAATTATTACCCTTGTGGTACAGGCATCCTGCCTGTATCAGTGTTTAGGAATTATAAAGTCTATCACATACTCTGTTTACAAATTTCTGCTATCTTACGTAGAACTTTACAAACAATTTCTAATTCACCTTGGGCAGTTAAAGGTGCAAATACTCTAGAAATTCCATATTTTTGATTTTCTATTTTTACAAAAACAATATCATCACCATTAGTTAACATTCCAAACATGGGATAATTTCGCTGAGAATTAGCCATAAGATAAGCTAGAGTCTGTGGTAATGCTGACCACACAGATAACATAGTTTTTTTGGACTCTAAAACAATTATCCATAACTGATCGCGTAATATTAAAATATCTATTCTACCTTGTAGAGTTTCTTCACTATCAGCGGTTATTATCTGGACTGATTCTTCAGCTTTAATCCAAAAAGGTGGATCATATAAACCAGCAACGGTTAGTAATGGAGAAACCAATAATAACATTACTGTAGTTTCTAATAAATGTCCACCAGAGCGATGATAAATATAACGTTTCCATAAACTTTCTAAGTTAGTCTGGTCATCAGAATTGATTTCAGGTAGTTTGTGATTCCATTCTGGAAAAAAATCGGGGGATTCACTACGACTTAACCCAAATCTTTTTTCAGCCTCAGCAATCGTCGTGATAGCATCAGTATACTGCAAACGGTTCATAGTTTAACCAAATATGAAACCCCTCTCCAAACCTCTCCCCGCAACGGGGAGAGGCTTTGAACTTTGTTCCTTGTATGATAAAAAAGTCCAGCTTCTAGCCGTTTTGAGTATAACAGCTATTGTTTGCATCATATATTTTTGAGTCTTTGTGTTTAAATGGTAGCAAAAAACAATTATTAGAGTCAGTAATCTATAAATATAGAAGAGTAGTTAAACTTTTATCATTCTGCATTAATTGATGAGTAATTAGCGATCGCAACTCTACATGACAAAATTTAAAAATACTTTCAGCCCTGTCACCTGTTACACCTTATCATTCATCAGTGGGATGTTAATGGGTGCAACAGTCGCCCCTATTGGTGCATGGTTCTTAGCCTGGGTTGCCCTTGCGCCTCTGTGGATGTTAGTAGTTAAACATACATCTAAAACAAATCTCCCTGCTCCCTATCCTCTGCCCTCTGCCCTACTTTGGGGTATTGGTTATCACGGATTAGCCCTGTCATGGATTACAGGGATTCATCCAATGGATTGGTTGGGTGTACCCTGGTGGCCTAGTTTAACCATTACCCTCTTATGTTGGGTATTTATTAGCCTGTGGGGCGGAATCTTAGTCTCTATTTGGGCAGCTTTAATGGTGCGTTTAGACCGGGGAAATCCTTGGTTGCGTGTCCTTATTGGTACAGCCCTTTGGTGTAGTTTAGAAAGCCTTTGGAGTGCTAGTCCTCTTTGGTGGAGTTCTTTGGCTTACACTCAATCACCGCAAAATCTCGTAATTCTCCATTTAGGACAACTTTCTGGTCCAAATACTGTCACTGCGGTAATTGTGGCATTTAATGGGTTAATTGCTGAATTTCTCACGCAGAGACGCAGAGGCGCAAAGGAGGCAGTAATTACTATTTCTTTGGCTTTTTCGCTGTTTATTATTGCTCATTTAATTGGCTTTTTTCTCTATAGTCAACCGCTAACGGAAAGCTCGAATACAGCTTTAAAAATTGGCGTTATTCAAGGTAATATTCCTAATAGAATTAAGGTTCGTCCTGAAGGTTTGCGTCAAGCAATTACAGGTTATACAGAAGGATATTTAAGTTTAACTAATCAAGATGTTAAAGCTGTTCTTATCCCGGAAGCGGCTATCCCTATTTTTTCCCGTGATTTATCACAAACTCCTTTAATCGCTGCTATTAAAGAAAAGGGTGTAATAGGTTGGATAGGCGCTTTTGGTGAACAAGGAAGTAGTTATACAAATAGTTTATTTACGGTTCTTGGTAATGGGGAAGTTACCAGCCGTTACGATAAATCTAAACTTGTGCCATTAGGAGAATATATTCCTTTTGAAAATATTTTAGGAGGAATTATTCAACGTTTATCACCACTAGAAGCACATCAAGTTCCGGGTAAGGCTAATCAAATTTTTGATACCCCTTTTGGCAAAGCAATTGTTGGTATTTGTTATGAATCTGCGTTTGCGGAAAACTTCCGTTATCAAGCTAATCAGGGTGGGAAATTTATTCTCAGTTCTTCCAATGATGCCCATTATACTGCTGCAATGGCATACCAACATCATGCCCAGGATATCATGCGGGCAATTGAAACTGATAGATGGGCTGTGCGGGCAACAAATACAGGTTATTCAGGATTTATTAATCCTCATGGGCAAACTATATGGAAATCAGGATATAATACCTACCAAACCCATGCAGAAACTATTTATCCTCGTCAAACTCAGACTTTATATGTCCGGTGGGGTGATTGGTTGATGCCTTTGTTATTGGTTTTAGGTGTTTTAATTTGGGTTTTGTGATTTCCTCTTTACTGTATTTTCTCGTCCCAATAGAAAGGGATCTGAAAAGAGAAATAGAAAGGAGTTTGAAAATAGAAGTATTTGGTTGCGGACTAACGCTATCGTTTAAACTTTCATCTATTTTTTTGCGAAGTGATGATAAAAACATTATATCATTCCCTAGATCAGAATCTTCATATTCATCCGAGTCTTCAATTTGATTAATTCTTTCTTGAAATTTTACCATTAAATTATCAACAGCTTCGATCATAAATTTGATGTCTTTAAATGATAAATCCATAGCTAATTCCCCAACCATTCTAACCATGAGAATAAAGCGCACAAGCCACATTAATTACAGACAAGAAACTTGTAGGGTGCGTTAGCGACAGCATAACGCACCATAAAAAAAGAAATTAAGAAACTTCTACCTTTTCCTTACCTGCGTTCAAAGCCACAATATCCTGCAACCGGGAAATAACAAAAGATTTCTCTAGATAAGAGAACAAACCGCCAGCTTTTGGACCTTTTTCTTTATTCAAAAAAGATAAATACAAAGCCTTAAAAGCAATTGGTTGTTGAATCCCTAACTCCTTAGTAGTCGAGAAAATTATAGTTTGTAATTCCTCAGCTTCCCAATTAAGAATATTTTGCAAATTCTCCATCAGTTTTTGCAAATACGCAACTTGTTCCTCATTTAAATCATTAGCCTTTTCGGGAACTTGTTCCAAATAGAGAACTAGCTTTTCTTCCTCATCTGCATAATCTTGTAACCACAATTTAGCAGCAGCAATTCTTTGATTAATAATTTGCTGATCATATTCATTTAAAGGCTGTGGACTACGTTGTACAACCTCTTCCTGAATATTTAAACGCGGAACTTGCAACAGAGAAATTAGCGTACTAAAATCAAAAGGTTGGAAAGTTTTTATTTCATCCCCTACTTGCGCGTAAAATAATGACATTAATTCCTCAGTTAACTCAGGAGACTTAGAATACTTGTTAATTAAAGTATCGTAATCTCTAAATAAACGAGTAGTAGTTTCATAATTTGGTGCAAAATTAATTACTGTTCTTGGCTGAGTCCGCAACATCAAAAAGCGCAGTAATTCAGGAGGTAGTAAAGCCGCAATTTCTTTTGCACCCGAACCTACACCCTTAGAAGAACTCATTTTTGTACCATTAACAAGAATGAATTCATAAGGAGAATGAAAAGGAGGTTGCTTTTGTAAAACCTTACGACTAATCGCATTAGCAACATCTCTAGAACCACCTTTTTGAGAGTGGTCTTTACCAGCCATTTCAATAGTTACACCCTGTACATCCCACTTGGCTACCCATTCCACCTTCCAAGGTAATTTACCATTACCATTAAAAGGAGAAACCCACCCAGAATGTCCACAACCATTTGTATAATCAGTTGCCTCTGGTTTGCAAGTGTAAAAAACTTCTGAACCGTTATAATCTGTAGTGACAGTTGTGGCAATTTTACCGCAATTTTCACAAATAACTTGAAAAGGATACCAGTTATTGGGACGATCAGCTTTACTGACTTCTTTATATGCTTCTCTCACCAAATGAGCATTTTTTAAGAAAGTGTCAATATGAGAATTAAGCTGGCCAGAACGATATAAATCCCGGAGAAAATAAGTTTCTGGTTTAATTCCTAAATACTCGAACACTTCAAAAAATTCACCAATGAAATATTTAGCATAATCACTAGTATCATCACCAGGAGAAGGCACATTACACAGCGGGAAACCCAAATAAGGAGAAAATTTTTCCTGATCTAAGTATTTTGGAACCGTATCCAGTGCGTCATAGTCATCCACACCATACAAGAATTTGACGGGTTTACCTGTGTGTTTCAAGGCCCGGTAAATCACATCATGGATAACCACACCCCGCAATGACCCAACGTGTACTCTTCCTGATGGAGTCTTAGAATCATTAACTACCTGGTAGCCTACTGCATCAGCAGCGATTTTATCAGCCCAAAACATTTGCTATTTATCTTTTCACAATCTATCTATTTTAACTTTTGTCATGGCGAATAATATCATTATTGACTAAGTTCGATAATATTTCCATCGGGATCTTTAATAAAAATAGCCACACGGCCAGAAGCACTAGCTTGGAAAGGATAATTTTTAGCGGTCAACTCATCCTTTGCAACCTGTAAATCAATTACAGCAAAAGCAATATGAGGATTTTGTCCCCATTTTTCTTGCTGCTTATCAGTGGGTACATGATTTGCAACTATCAGATGAAGTTGATAATTACCAATTTGATACCAGACACCGGGATATTTTAGCGGACGTTCTATTTTATCTAATCCTAATACCTGACTATAGAAATATTCAGAACGTTCTAAATCGGTAACAGGAATAGCAGTATGAAGACTCTGTATAATTTGCATATTTGTAGTAAATTACCATTTGTGATAGTCAGAGTGCGGAATGTGGGTGGAAATAGTGATTCATGAATTTAATTTTAATCCCATATTCCGCAGATAAATTAACAAAACATCTGCAAAAACTCTTTTAAATCATTTAAAGTAGGATGTTCAAAGTCCCAAATCCAAGTTTTTTCACTCATTGCAGATTCAAAACTACATTTACGCTTGGCTTGCTTTTTTTCTTTTTTTGAGCAAGTATCAAATCGTATGTATATAGAAACCCAAAATTTATTAAATTCCTTAACACTGATAGATTTATCATGATTATTCAAGCAATCTTTCCACGTTTCTAAGCAATCAGCATAGTCAGAATTTTGGGTCTTAATTTCTTTCAGAACTGTTTCTAGTTCTCCTTTTCCATTAAGATTAATAAAGTAACAAGCTAGTTGGATATTGAAAACATCAAAATTTATATTTATGAATCGCTTAACTTCTTCGAGTGATTGTGATTCAGGAAAAACTTCTTGAATACATTCATTAACAAAATTAATTCTATCAATTTCTACTTGATCATCAATATCAATAATAATACCTACCCTTTCAATCTCACCCTTTTGTATATCTGCTTTTAAATCTTTGAGAGCATTCTTTAGCTTTGTTGGATTTAATCCATTCATAGCTCTATAATCATCCTCTGAAATAATAATCGGAGGTGCAACTTATATCTTGAAATTGAGGTAACAAATCACTCTAACCTCCAGATAAAAGTATGCTCATGTGTATTACCTAATAAAAACTTATCTATCCCTATTACTTCAAAGTAGGATGAAACTTTTATTATTCCTATATTTATCAAAAAAGGATATAATTGAATACTACAGCTAAAACTAAATTTTTGCAAATAGCAGAAAAATAATATTATTGGGATGAGAATAAATTATGCAAGTTAAAGGAATAGCTATCTCTTTAGTTTTAGGTCTGGCTTTACCCATAGTTGCAGATGTTTCTGTTCAGAGTCAAGCTGTGGCTAAACTGACTTTTCCAGAGGGAGAATTTTTTGATGTCCAAGGACAACCACGTACCTGGAATTTAACTCTTTGGCAAGCTAAAGGTCAGTATTACTACAAAAACTTAAATCTAAAAACAGGTAAAAAACTGTGTTTAATGGGTGGTAAAGCCTCTGGAACTAAAGACCGTCCCATCTTTATTTGGACTAATGCTAAATATAAATACCGAGTTTCTTGGCAAACTATCCAACCTGAATTGGTGCGGTTGGAGGTAATCAATCCTTCTAGTCAGGTGATTTTAAATGAACTTCTGGTTCGTCAACCTGGGGAATTTGAAGATCCTAATGCGACCAAATGTAATTAGAAGATACTTGTTGGGTTTGGTCTTTGTTCAACCCAACCTACAAAAATTCTTAACCGAACAGTATTGGAACTCTTGTAGAGACCTTCTTTTGTAGAGACGTTCCATGGAACGTCTCTACATCTAATCATGATAACTTTGTCAGACCTACAGCCTCTACTCAGTTGCCATGGCAAAATTTTTGTTTGACAAGATAGTAGAATAAGGTACAGACTATACGGCACGGAAGAGAGGAAGAGAAATTGGAAGAACTCAGGGCGGTATTGGAATTAGCCACCGAAGAGGAACTACAGGACTTGACAGCTATTCTGTTTAGTCGGAAGTTTAACCCTTTAGACTATGTTCACACACCCGAACCCATTACAGTGCAAAGCCAAGATCGTCAGGCTTGGTTAGATACAATAGAAGACCGCTTTCGTTTTTTAGCGGCTGATGGCATCACTGTATTACGCGGACGCACTGATAAAATCACTTACCGACAGGCACTAATTCAAGTATGCAAATATTTGAAAATTCAATATTATCAAGATCTAACAACAATTGATTTAGAAGCAGAAGTGTTTTTACATTTGCTAGGAAAGGTTTGGAAAAAGCTACCCAATCAGGAAAAGCAACAATTAACTATTAATGTCCAACGTCAATTATCAGAATCAACACTTAAACAACCATTACCATTGTTATTACAACGTGATCCTTTAGGATTAATATTTAAAGGTGGTAGTGCCTTAGCTGTAACTTCTGTTATTCAACCTGTTGTTCTTCAACAAATTGCCCATCAATTTGCTATCCATTTTGCTACTTATCAAGTAGCTAAAGAAGCAGCAATTACAGGTACAGGATTAGCAACCAAACAGTTTCAAAACTATGTGGCTTTACAAATGTCCCGTCGAGGTATGACCATGAGTGCAGCCCGTTATGGTGCTGTTCGCAGTGCGTTTGCTTTTGTTGGTCCTATGATGTGGGCTTGGTTTTTTGCTGATTTGGGTTGGAGAGCGATCGCCACAAACTATGGCAGAATTATTCCTACTGTCTTCACCCTCGCGCAAATTCGTCTTACCCGTACAGAATGTTGGGAAATAGCTTAAATAATTTCAATTTCCATAAAAGTTTTTATCATCCAAATCCCCGCTTACAAACCCCTTGGAATTGGCTGCAATTTGGACTACTATCTTTCCCTCTGAGTCCATTTTTGGGCGGTATTTCGATAGTTGTGGCATCGTTAATAACTTGGCGTAAACAATACCATATCATTAGCGATCGCCCCATTCACAAGGGATTTGCTCTTTTGAGTATCTTACTACTCATTACCACAGGATTTGCCCCTCACAAACTAGAGGCTTTTTTAGGTTTATTCAACTTCATCCCCTTCTTTGGCTTTTTTACTGGACTAACTCCCCTGATCCAAACACCCAAACAATTACGACAGATTTCTTGGATCATGGTGTTTGGTTCTGTACCTATTCTAATTATAGGTTTTGGGCAATTATTTCTCGGTTGGAATTTCCAATTTCAGTTTTTATGGATTGTTTTTGATTGGGTAGTTGCACCAGAACAATCATTGTCAGGACGCATGACTGCTAATTTCATGCACCCTAATACTTTAGCTGCTTATTTAGTAACTATTTTTATTTTGAGTTTAGGTTTATGGCTAGAAAACTATCACAAACTCAAGCAAAAAAATCGCCTTACTATCTTTTTAACAATCACGGTATTTGCTAACTTTATCGCCTTGATTTTAACCAATTCTCGTAATGGTTGGGGAATAACTATTTTTGCCTGTTTAGCTTATGCTTTATATAAAGGTTGGCGATTAATTGTTGCTACGGTTTTTAGTATTACCAGTTGTTTTTTCCTGGCTGCTTTTGCACCTGTATCTATTGCTCACTTTTTCCGCAACTTCGTTCCCTACGGAATTTGGGCGCGGTTAAATGATGATATGTTTCCTGATAGACCAATAGGATTAATGCGGAAAAACCAATGGGAATTTGCCTGGAATTTAACGCAACAACATCCTTTAACTGGTTCAGGTTTACGCAGTTTTGGGGGACTGTATAAAACCCAAATGCAAATAGATGTCAACCATCCTCATAACCTATTTTTAATGCTGTCGGCAGAAACTGGATTAATTACTACTTTGTTATTTTGTGGATTACTAACTTGGATATTAATTACTGCTAGTCAAATTCTCTGGAAATCTCCATCTATAGAACCAGAAAATCGCCTAATTTTCTTTAGTTATCTGATTACTTTTATCGGCTGGATATTATTTAATACTGTTGATGTCACCACATTTGATATTCGTTTGAATACTCTCTCTTGGGTATTTGTCGCTGCATTATCTGGAGTTATGTATCAATATCGTAGAAAATAGGAAAGGAATTTTCTCCTGACTCCTATACTAAAAAACTCGGCGTTGCATACAGCACTTCCCGGTGTTATGAGGTACAAAAACCCCACCCCCAACCCCTCCCCGCAAGCGATGAGGGGGCTAAGATGTACCTCATAAGAGCGGAAACCGCTGTAATGGCGGTATGAATTTTGTTATGCCTTCGGCACGCTTCGCGAACGCGCAAAGTCGCAAAGGAGCAAAGACGCAAAGTTTTAGATTTTGAGTTTTCTAATTTCATACCTCAATTCAGCAAGGCCAAAAACTCTTTCGGCAAGCAATATCATAAATTATCTCAATTGTCAATAGATGATTTTCTAGCTATCAAAAAACATCATCTAATATTTTCCAAATTGGGTTGATTAAGCCGTTGTTAATTTATTAAGTTTTGTATAATTTTTCGGTTTCTATTTCTGAAATAGCTATGAATAGAGGCTTTTGCTAATTGTTATTTTCCCAAAATCGAAAAATTCACAAAATAAGACCATTATGAATTCTAAGAAGATTATAACAAATCGCTGAAAATATTGCAAGACCGTTGATAAATAAAAATGATTCTCAATTAATTATTAAGAAAATATAAAGAAGAATTTGGGACAGTTATAAATTTCAAAAGAGGTTTTTGATTTATAATAAGTTTTACTTATTTTATTTTCTCGGGTTTTCCCAAAAGTAGAAATGTGGGAAGGTCTAGCAAAAGCTAAACCCCTACCCAACTCTCGTTGATTTCAGCTAAATTGTTCTTCCGTCTCTAAGTTAAATAACATTTGCAGAGTTTGCATACATCGTCTTCTAGCTTCAACATCCTGCTGGGCGCGTAATTGCACCATTGGATCATGAAGAATCTTATTGACTATTCCCCGTGTCAAAGCTTCAATTACCTCTTGGTGTTTTTCGCCAAATTCTGAACCCAAGCGAGATAAAGCCTTTTCTAACTCTTGTTCGCGGATACCTTCAATCTTATTCCGTAGAGAACTGATGGTAGAAACAGTTTCTAAACTTCGCCACCAAACATCAAAAGCTTCTACTTCTTCATCAAGAATTTTCTCAGCTTCTTGCGCCATTTGGCGACGGCTTTCATAATTTTGCGCTACAACCGCTTTCAAATCATCCACGTTAAAAGCTTTGACATTCGCTAAATCATTGACATCTGCATCCACATTTCGGGGTACAGAAATATCAAATAACATCAATTGTTGAGTTGGTTCTAAAACCGTTTCCAACTTAGCACGATCTAGAATAGGTTCAGTTGAAGAAGTGCTAGTAAATACAACATCACTAGCGGCAATAACTGTCATCATTTCTGGAAGTAGGTGGATTTGGATAGGCTGTTCTGAAAACTGTTTAGCTAATTCCTCAGCCCTTTCACGGGAACGATTTACAATACTAATTTGAGTTGCACCTTTAGAAATCAGGTGTTGTACAAGTAACCGAGACATTTTCCCAGCACCGAGAATAGACACCCGATAAGTAGATAAATTTCCTACTTTCATCTGTGCCAATTCTACCGCCGCTGAACTGATGGAAACTGCACCAGTACCAATACTGGTTTCTGTACGCACTCGTTTACCTGCTGTTAAAGCTTGTTTAAATAAGCGATTTAAAATGGTTTTGATACCATTAAATTGCTGTCCGAGTTTATGGGTATTTTTAACTTGAGCGAGAATTTGACCTTCACCCAAAACAAGACTGTCTAAACCAGCCGCAACTCGTAAGATATGGGTAACTGCATCATTATGAAGCAACATAAACAAATGATGTCTTAAAGACATAATCGGCAGTTTGCTATGTTCAGAAAGAAACTGAGTGACTTCGTGAATACCTTGAGTGGTTTCGTTGCTGACGATGTAAATTTCTAACCGGTTACAAGTGCTGAGAATAGCGACTTCATCAATATGAGGATAACTGAGAAGGTGAGCAATTACCCCTTCAATTTGCGGTTCAGGAATACTTAATTTTTCTCTAACTTCTACAGGGGCTGTTTTATGGCTCAACCCCACCACTGCAATATTCATTTCTTAAATAGGTAATTGTTAATGGGTAATTGGTAATTGGTAATTGGTAATCGTCTTTTTTGTTCCCAATCACCAATCACCAGTACCTAGTTTTTAGTGCAATTGCACAACCTTGGGTTGTTCATTCATGTGAATGGTATCCACAAACCGAGCAGTTTTAGATTGGCTAGAAATAACCAAACTTTGAGTTCTCACACCGCCTTTGAAGAAGCGTGCGCCTTGCATTAGATTACCACTGGTGATACCACAACCTGCGAACAGAACGTTTTGACCAGAGGCGAGTTCATGAGCATCATAGACTTTATCATGGTCAGTGATATTCATAGAGTTGAGACGCTCAATATTGGCTTCTTTGCTTTCACCAATCAATCCAGTTTTCACCACTGCTGGATCGTAAATGAGTTGTCCTTGGAAGTGTCCACCCAAAGCCCGCATTGCAGCGGCAGAAATTACACCTTCGGGTGCAGCACCGATACCCATGAGAGCATGAATATTAGTACCAGCAAAACCGCAGGATATAGCGGCACCCACATCACCATCAGAGATTAGTGATACTCTAGCCCCAGCGTCACGGATTTCCTTGATTAAATCGTTGTGGCGCTCGCGCTTCATCACTACTATCACAAGTTCTTCAATGGCACGATCTAGACACTCAGCGAGGATCTTTAGGTTTTCTGTAGCTGATTTATTGATGTCAACCAAACCTTTAGCTGCTGGAGGTGCTGCGAGTTTCTTCATGTAGAAGTCAGGAGCAGCAAATAGACCACCTTTTTCGGAAATTGCCAAAACAGCCATTGAACCGGGTTGTCCGTAAGCTACTAAGTTTGTCCCTTCACAAGGGTCAACAGCGATGTCAATTTCGATAAGTTCATTAACATTACAGAAATCTTTTGCATCTGGCTGGGTACAGATACCAACTTCTTCACCAATGTAGAGCATAGGAGCGTCATCCCGTTCACCTTCACCGATAACGATGCGTCCACGCATATGGATTTTGTTCATCCGTTCGCGCATAGCTTCCACCGCTACTTGGTCAGCAATGTTCTTTTCGCCTTTACCCATCCACTTTGCAGAGGCGATCGCCGCTTGCTCAACTACTTCTATGATTTCTAACCCAAGTGTATTTTCCACAAAGTTTGCCCTCTAAATTACTTGTCTTAGTGTCGTTTTCTTAGCTATTTCAGTTTTCAAGTCTACCAAAGTGCGGATACATATTGGTAAAAAGTCTTGAGTAGCAATTTTATTAAGTTTTGCAAATTATCCGCGTTTATCCACGTTTATACAAACTCAGAGAGAAATTACAGCACTAATTGAGTAAATGCCCCTAGCAGGTTAAAATAATTATGGTGACAGCCTCTCAACTGTTCCTTACGAGGCTTTTATGGCAGCAAATATTACACAAATAGCCAAGTATCTAGATAATCTTGGTTGGGACTACCGTTTTGATGAAGAAGAAGACCGGATTATTACAGGTGTCGAAGCTGAAAATATCGAGGATTTCCTGATAGTTGTCCAACTAGATGAGGAAGGAAAATTTTTTCGGCTATTTGCACCCCAAGTTTTGGCACAAGTAAAAGACCATCCCCACAAAGACGCTATTCTCCAAACTATGCTGGCCATTTCTTGGGAAACCAAAATGCTGCAATGGGAATATGATCCATCCGATGGTGAAATCCGCGCTATCATCGAATTTCCCCTGGAAGACTCCATGCTCACCGAAAGACAATTTAACCGTTGTCTGAGCGGATTAATCCAAATTGTTGATACCATTGCCCTCCCGCGTCTGCAAGAGGTGATGGAAACAGGAGAAGATCCCGGAAATCTAGACTTAGGAGAAAGATTATTGTTGAGTATTCAAGAACAAGCTCCTGGATTATTAGAACTCCTAGAAAAAGCTATGGAAGCGCGGAAAAAGCGGGGTAGTTTTGCCGATGAATAAAGCAGATCGCTACACTGCAAAGTGATAACCTGATCATATACAGAAATTTTTTAGGGCTGGATTTTTATGACATCTTATGCAACCTCCTCTGCTAAAGCAGAAATGAGTGAACTCCGACGGTTAAAAAGCTTATTACCCCCAGAATTACAAAGTTGGGTAGCAGTTGAAGGCACAACGGAGGTTAATCCATCTTTGATTCGTTGCGAAGAAATTGGTAAAGACCAAGTAGAAATTCAAATTGACTTGGTAAAATGGGACGCGCTGGCAATGGATCAGCGTAATTTACTGTTTTGGCACGAAGTTGCTCGTGTTCAAAATGACACTATTCCTAAAGATGGTTGGGAAATGGCAGCACTGGCCATTGGTTTAGGTGGTGCTGTAGGTGAATTATGGGTACAAGATGGATTATTGCTAGTATTAGCTATGGTACTTTGTGGCGTGTCCGGTTGGCGACTATATCAAAAAAATAATGGGGGTAAACAAGTTAAAGAATTGCTAGATGCTGACGAAAAAGCGATCGCTCTAGCAACCCGTTTTGGTTATAGTTTACCCAACGCCTATAAAAGTCTTGGTAGTGCCTTAAAAACTTTGGTTGAAAATACTCCTAGCAAACGTCAGCGTTCTCGATATGAAGCTAGACTTTCTGCGCTAAAACGTAGTGCCAACAAAGCCAAAACTAAATCTAGGAATGAGGACTCTGAACTGTAAAATTTTGACCGTTAGTGGGTTAGGCAACACCCAACCCACAAAAATACAGTAGAAGTCAAGCTTTTACGAATAATTTCGCACCGCATTTTATTCAAAAACTACTGTTCTATTTCCATAGACTAAAACACGATTTCGTAAATGCAATCTTACTGCCCTTGCTAACACGATTCTTTCTAAATCTTTACCTTTTCTGATTAAATCATTTACCTCATCTCGATGACTTACCTGCACCACATCCTGTTCAATAATCGGTCCTGAATCTAAGTCAGCAGTAGCATAATGGGCAGTTGCACCAATAATTTTCACACCTCTTTCAAAGGCGCGATGATAGGGATTAGCACCTATAAATGCTGGTAAAAATGAATGATGAATATTAATAATTTGTGGGAATTTCGCAATAAAATCAGCACTAACTATTTGCATATATTTCGCTAAGACTACTAAATCAATTTTGTATTGATGCAATAATTCTAGTTGTTTAATTTCCTGTTCTTGCTTATTTTCTTTATTTATGGGTAGGTAATGGTAATCAATGCCAAATTGTGCAGCTACTGGTTGTAAATTGGGATGATTACTCATAATTAAAGGAATCTCCGCATGAAATTCTTGAGCGTGATATCTCCAAATTAAATCAAATAAACAATGATCTTGACGACTTACCCAAATAGCAATCCGAGGAAGAGTATCAGAAAAGTGTAATTCCCATTTTGCATTTAAAGGTTGAGCAATCGTATTAAAAGCGGTAGGAATTAAATCTTTAGGTAAATTAAATCCTGTTAATTGCCATTCTATGCGATTTAGAAATAGTCCAGCTTCAAAATCTGTATGTTGATCTGCATGGGTAATATTGCCACCATTATTATAGATAAAATTGGCAAATTTTGCGACTAATCCTTTCTGATCTGGGCAAGAAATTAATAAGGTTGCTGTTTGTTTTGTCATAGAAAATAAGAAATACTAATTTTTGCTATTTTATCTCGTTCCCAGTCTCTGACTGGGAATGCTATCATAGAGGCTCTGCCTCTTCCTATCATTGAAGGCAGAGCCTTATAGAATTCATTCCCATACAGAGTATGGGAACGAGAAGAAATATCTTTACCTATTTGTAGGAGTTAGTTTCGGAAGACCAGGTAATGGCTGTATATCCATTTTTTCTGGTGTTTGCTTCCATTCTGATATGTCTCGATTGACTGCGTTCACAAAATCTTTAGAAACTAACAATAAATTCATATTTTTGTTAACATCAGCTTGAGCATATAAAAATTGATTATTAAAATCACCTTTACCTAAAATCAATTGATGGCTTTGTTGATTTTTCAGTTTAACATCAATAGTTGCTACAGGTTTATCTAAACCAAATTCTGATAATTCAGTGGGTGTAACTGATACTGTTCTTTCAGTTTTTCCCTCAACTAATAAATCCATTAAATAAGAAACAATTGCATCATTTGCTAGTGCTGATATGGGAGATTTTATTTCCCATTGGGGTTTTTTAGATGTATTTATTTTTTCTATTTGTAATGTCATATCCTTTACTTTAATTGTCAAAGATTGAACATCAGCAGCGGTAAAAGAGAAAATTTTCTGTTTTTGGGTTTTTGTTGCTGTTTGCTGAGTTTTATTTTTAATTTCATGAAAGTAAACAAAACCACCTAATCCCAGGGCTAAAAGTATTAAAATTAAAGTCGTTTTTGGTAATTTCATATTGAATATAAATTAATAAATTAAAACTGCTTCTCGCCATTTTCGGACTGAGTTAATTATATAGATGCGATCGCTATTTTTTAACTTTTCTTTTGTAATAATTTCCTCTCTGATTTTACCTTGCTCAAGTAAATCAGCGCGAAAAGTCCCTGCTAACAAACCGCACTCTACTGGAGGTGTCAATAATTCCCCATTCAAATCTACCACAATATTTCCAATACAGGTTTCTGTGATTTCACCTCTTTCATTCCATAATAAAATATCATCACAATTAGGAAAAGCGGCTTTTGCTATTTCATAAACTTGGCGATTAGTCGTTTTATGATACAAAAATATATTAGTAGAGTCAACAGGTGTGCAACACATACCTAGTTTGACAAATTCCTGATTATTTATAGGAGATAAAGGAATAGCTTGATATGTTATTTCACCATAAGAATCTAATGATAACCGTACTTTATAGGCTTGATTTGCAAATGATTTTGTTAATTTATTAAGTTGAGTTTTCAGCTTGTTTATATCAATAGAAAAATCAAAGTAAATTGCTGAGGCTTGCAACCGTTGCAAATGATAATTTAAAACAAAATAACCATCATTAGGTTGCCATAATATTGTTTCTAAAAGCGAAAAATCTGGTTGATTTAGGGTAAGAACTTGAGATTTGATATGACATTCTTGGTATTCGTCACTACTCACAGAATCCCAAACAATTCCTCCCCCGACTCCATACTCGGCTTGATTATTTTCTTTATCAATTAACACAGTCCGAATCGCAACATTAAATTGAGCTTGACGTTGGGGACTAATAAAACCAATACATCCAGTATAAATGCGGCGCGGCGTATTTTCTAACTTTTGGATAATTTGCATAGTTCGGGCTTTAGGTGCGCCGGTAATAGAAGCACAGGGAAACAACGCCTCCATAATCTCATTCATAGAAGCTGTAGTTTTGGCTGTAACAGTGGATGTCATTTGCCAAACCGTGGGATATTTTTCGACATTAAATAAACTGGGAACTTTGACCGTATTAATATTAGCTATTCGTCCCATATCATTGCGAATCATATCCACAATCATCACATTTTCAGCGCGATTTTTTTCGGAAAAATGTAGTTGATTAGCAATATCATGATCTGCTGTTAATGTTAAACCTCTAGCTGCTGTCCCCTTCATAGGAAGAGAGGTTAAATAATTATCATCAAGACGAAAAAACAGTTCAGGGGAAGCGGAACAAATAGCAAAGTTATCAATATCAACATAAGCCCCATAATCGGCTTTTTGTGCTTGTACTAATTTTAGAAATAATTCCCAAGAATCACCACTAAAGGGCGCATTTAGGCGTAATGTGTAATTGACTTGATAAGTTTCTCCCAAGGCAATATATTCTTTAATTTTAGTAATGGCTTGATGATATTCTGCTTCACTAACTGAAGGTGTCCAATTGAGTTGATATTCTGTAGGTAAAGCGGGTTTTGGTAAATCAATAATTTCTGGTTTTTGATATAACCCAAACCAAAGTAAGGGAAATGCACCGGGAGAATGGGTTTCTAGTACGGAATCAAAAGCAGTTGAGGCTTCATAACTAATAAAACCTGCCGCATACATTTGATGTTTAGCAATTAAATTATTCACAAGTTGCAATTTGGGAACAACTTGATCAATACTATCAGCCCTAATAATCTCATGGGGATTTTGAAAATCAAGCCAATGCTTTAATTTAGCATCATGAATTACTAATTGATTTTTCATCGGCGTTTCCACCAAATCACAAAACCTGTAACCAAACCAATTAAAGGTAACAAAAACACGGCAGCTATTGTTAACCAGTTAGCTTGGGAAGTTGATATGATAATACGGCGATTTTTTGGTTCTTTAGGACGAATTGACAGAAGTTGTTGATCTTGTTGACTTAACCAACTAACTGAGTTGAGAAACACATCTCCATTTAATTGTTGTTCAAATAAACCATTAACGGCAAAATTTGAGTTTCCAAATACTACTAATCTTGATTCTTTAGCAGTTGTTGATGAATTTGTGGGAATTACAGTTGGTGAATTTGTGGGAATTGCAGTTGGTGAATTTGTGGGGTTTGGTGTTGGTAAAGTTGTAGGAGTTGCAGTTGGTGAACTTGTAGGAATTACAGTTGGTGAATTTGTGGGAATTGCAGTTGGTAAAGTTGTAGGAGTTGCAGTTGGTAAAGGTATAGTTTGATTTGATAACTTTCTAGTTAATGCTACTCCTAAAGTTAAAGGTCCTTTTAAATCTTGATCTTCATTAAACTCTAATTTCTCACTTTTTTGATCACTTTCTGCCCAACTACTTGGATAGGGTTTGGTTTTCAATAAAGCCATAGACTCGATACCAGACACAGGATCAATTTCTAGAGGACGAGTTAAGGGATATACAGAAATATTTTTGCCAAAATCTTTAGTAATAGGATGTTGTCCATATTCCGTTACTAGAATAGCAGCGGGTCCTAGTTGCAAATTTTGTCCAGAAGTATCAATGGCCAAGCGATTATCTAAACGCACACCCCAATCTTTTAAAATGGTATCTATTTTGGGGTTGGTATTAGGATCAATCATTAACAACAAGTTACCACCACGATTAAGATAATTTTGTAACGCTGTAACTTCCCCCGCCAATAATTCTTTTTGTGGTCCAGCGACCACTATAACAGTAGCATCATCAGGAATTTGGGGCTGTTCTGCTAAATTTAAGGCTGATGTAGTAAAGTTTTTATCAGTTAACCCTTTAATTGCTTGAGAAATTGCCCCTTTAGTAGCTGAAAGTGGGTGTTCACCATGACCTTGAAGAAAGTAAATTTTAGCAGTTATAGAACTGGTTATTTGTTGTAAACGAGTAGTTAATTTAATTTCTGATAGTCGTTCATTTTCACTAATTGTTTGGACTAATTGCCGTTTGTTTTGAAATTCTAGATAAACTTCGCCATAATCTTTAACTCCAAATTTTTCAGCTATTCCTGGTTTTAATTGAGGATCAATATACTCAAACTTAAACTGTTGACTTTGACGATGATAGTTATCTAATAATTCCCGATCTTGGATATTTTGTTCTTTACTAAATAACCAAACTTTCATTGTTTCGGGTAAATTACTCACTAATGCCCTGGATTGAGGTGATAAGGTAAATAGTTGAGTATCTGTTAAGTCTAGGCGCAAGTGGTAGCGCATACCTAAAAAGTTAATTAATCCTAAGATTACTAATACCGATAAAGTAGCAACAAAAGCATTAGTACCAGATTGGGTAGAACGTTTTTCCCACCACTTACTTTTTTGACTTTGTACTACCACCCATAGGGTACAAATTACTAGACCTATTATTGTTAATAATAAAGGAATTATTCCCCATTTTTCTGATATCAAACCAATGGTTAAGCCAGCAGTTAAAAAGAATGGTCCTAGCCAAAATACAAGTTTCCAAAGTTTATTTTTATTCATTATTTATAGCAGAGAACAGGGAACAGGGAAAGGGAATAGGGAATAAGAAACCCTATAAGGGCGGAGAAACCCCGCCCCTACTGACGTTGAAACCTAAGTGCATCAATGGATTGGGCTGTGAGAAAAATACCTAAGATAATATAACTGGCAAATAAAATTAAGCCGCTAGTATCAAAAATCCCTTGAATTAAGGTGTTGTAATGTTTAAGAAGGGATAGATGACTTATGGCTTCACCAATTGAACCAGGAATGACTTTAGCGATTAAATCAATAAATAGCAGCAAAATAACGAGGGCAAAAGTGAGGACAGCCGCTAAAATTGTACTGTCTGTTAATGAAGAAATAAACATTCCTAAAGACAAAATTGCTGCTGCTAGTAAGAGTAATCCTAAATGACCAAGTAAGGGAATTATGGGTGATATGGGAGGATTAGAACTAGATATAGCGATCGCTTCCAATGCTATTAAAGGTAAAAACATTGTCAAGAAAAATGTTAAGACTCCTAATAATTTACCTACGGCTACAGCCCAATTTGCAATTGGTGATGTGGCTAATAGTTCTAAAGTTCCTCGTTTCCGTTCTTCGGCATAAAGTCCCATTGAGAGAATCGGCAATATAAATAACATTAACCAGCCCATTCTATCTAAAAATGCCCGCACAAATTCATAAGGAACATCTATGGCTGGGGCTGGAACTCCCAATTGTTGCCCTTGTAAATCATAGCTAGAAACTGTAACTAAAATTCCTTCTGGTCCCAATAAAATCATCACGAAAAATAAACCGGATAAAAACCAAAACGTACTAGCTATTCCATAAGCTAATGGCGAAACAAAATAACTCTGTAGTTCTCGACGATAAATGGCAATAATATTAGCAATGACTATACCCATTTAGACAATTTCTCCTTCTGCAATTTCTGAAGTTATTTCCGTTGGTGAATTCTTTTCTGCTGTAGTTAATTCTAAGAAAACATCTTCTAGTGTGGCATTTATTCGCCGCATTTCATATAAATCAAATTCAGCCCGAATTAAAGCCGCTGTAATTTCCTTTCCTGGATCTATTCCTGGCTGTAATATTACCCGAAGGCAAGTATGATTTTCTAATAATTGCTGATGGTTAGGCATTAATTCTACTGAACTCACACCGGATATATTTTGCAGCATTTGTTTAGCTAAAGCGGTTTCACCACCGATTTCTAATTCATATCCTGCCCCACCTGTTAATTGTGTCATCAAATTCTCTGGAGTATTAGTTGCAACTATTTGCCCACGATTAATAATGGCAACTCGGCTACAGGTCATACTCACTTCTGGGAGAATATGAGTAG
Source organism: Nostocales cyanobacterium ELA583 (assembly GCA_037131225.1). GTDB lineage: Bacteria > Cyanobacteriota > Cyanobacteriia > Cyanobacteriales > Nostocaceae > Dolichospermum. Next base: position 42,620 of record JBAXRM010000009.1, read on the forward strand.
ACAAAATAATGGTGTGTGTTCCTGCTAAACTTTTAATTAAGTTCCGCACTTCGATAATTTGCCGAGGATCAAGACCAACTGTAGGTTCATCGAGAATAATCGCTGGGGGATCATGAACGATCGCTTGAGCAATTCCTACTCTTTGCCGATAACCTTTAGAAAGTTTACGAATAATAACTCGGCGTTTATCTTCTAAGTTGCAGCGGTTGATAGCTGCTGTTACCTTGGTAGAGCGATCGCCTGAAGAAACCCCCTTAATCCGGGCAACAAAGTGTAAAAACCCTTCCACCGTCATCTCAGGATATAACGGCGGCGTTTCCGGTAAATACCCAATCCGCTGCCGCACCAACAGAGAATGATCATGGACATCATAACCCGCAATCTTCGCTGTCCCACTACTGGCAGGTAAATAACCGGCTAAAATTCGCATGGTTGTAGTTTTACCAGCCCCATTTGGCCCCAAAAACCCCAAAATTTCCCCTGGTTCAACGCTAAAGGTAACATCAGTAATTGCTGTTGTCGAACCATAAATTTTACTCAGATGCTCAACTTCAATCATTTGTTCAATCACCAATTATGAGAATACCCAAACAATCTTAGCGAAAGAATAGGCAATTAACTTTGATATGAGAATCTGTGTTTCCTTTTAGTTATATACTTCTACTCAAGGCCTACTGATAGAGTTGGGTGGTCTATAACCCTCTATAACCCCTATCTTGTCACACCAACTACAATGCTATAAATCTAAACTCTGTATCAATCAATAGTCGTGTAATGCAAAATAATTGTACATTTAGCAATACCTTAGCCATTTTTGTGTAGGTCGGGTTGAACAAAGAGAAACCCGACGTATTTGTTGGGTTATGGCTTCGCAACGCTAACGCTAACAACCCAACCTACGAATCACAACCTACGAATCAATGAATTTTTGGATTTGGCTAAGGTATTGTTTAGGAAAGGGAACAGATAAGCACTACGGAGATTTTGATTTGTTCCAATAATATTCAATTAATTTTGCTCAAAGACTTACTATAGTAAAATTTTTGTGTCAATTACTCAAGTACATAACATTTTAAGGAAAAGGTATGGAAGGGAATGAGAGAGAAAAAATTCGCCATTTACTAGTTGTCAAAGATCCCAAAGGACAGCGAACTCTTCCCTTGCTAGGAGCAACATACTCTCTAGGTAGAGACTTAAGGAACGCTATTGTTCTCCATTCTAATTCTGTATCCAGGCAACACGCTATTTTATTGAGGGTAACAATACCCAATACTGATGAATATGGATTTCGGATTATTGATGGTAACTTCCAGGGAAAAAAAAGCACCAATGGTTTATATATAAATGGCAATAAATGTCTTTTTCATAATCTTCAAAATGAAGATACTATTATTTTCGATAAAAATACCCAAGCTAAATACTACGTAATTACTAATCTCTCAGAAGAAATATTTTCTACGTGTTGTGCAAGTGGTGAATGGAGTGATTTTCTTGCCAGTAATCTAGATGATTCTTCTTCCTTTAGTACAGCCATTACAGATAATAAGATTTTTGAAGCTGCTAGTGATACAGCCTTAGCACGCCTAGCTTCTTTTCCTGAACTTATCCCTAATCCGATTATTGAAATGAATTTAGAAGGGAAAGTAACATATCTGAATCCAGCCGCAGCAGCCAAATTTCCCAACTTGAGGTTAATAGGTCAAGAACACCCAATATTGAAACAATTGCCCCAAGCAGTTAAGAATCAATCACAAACTTCTTTTGTGCGGGAAGTAATAGTTGGCCATGAAATTTTTGAACAATCTGTTCATTATTTGCCGGAAAGTGATCTAATTAGAACTTTTATTATTAGAAATATTACAGAACAAAGAAAATCCGAAATAGAACTAAGACAACGCGATTGCCTATTGCAAGCAGTAGCACAAGCAGCAAATTATTTATTAGCAGAAATGAACTATGAAATAGCTATCGAAAAAGCACTGGCAGTATTGGGAGAGGCTACTAATGTCGAACGAGTCTATCTATTTCAAAATCATCCCCATCCTACTACCGAGGAAATCTCCTTGAGTATGCGGTTCGCATGGATTAAATCTGGTAAAAAAACCGCCCACTATCATTGGCAAAATCAGCCCTATCAAACCTCTGGACTGCAACGCTGGTTTAACAAACTTTCTCAAGGTGAGACTATTAGTGGTTTAACCCAAATATTTCCTCAAAAAGAACAAGAACTACTGATAGGAGATCATATTAAATCACTCCTCCTTGTACCATTAAGACTAGATATGGAATTTTGGGGTTGTTTGGGTTTAATTGAATGTAGCTCAGAGCGCCATTGGTCAAAACATGAAGAATCTAGCTTGATGACAATGGCTGCGAGTATTAGTGGTACTTATCAACGTCAGCAAGTGGAAGAAAAGATCCGTTATCAAGCCACGCACGACTTATTAACTGGCTTACCAAATCGCTTACTATTCAATAATTTACTTAACCAAGGTATCCAAAAAATAGTTGAAAATGAAAAAAGTGTTGCAGTTATGTTCCTGGATCTGGATCGGTTTAAAATTATCAATGATACTTTGGGGCATACAGTCGGAGATGAATTATTGAAAATTGTCGCCCAAAGAATCTTAAATGCAATCAGACAAGAAGATATTGTAGCTCGTTGGGGTGGTGATGAATTCACCATTTTCTTGCCACAAGTAATTGATATTCCATCTATTATTCAAATAGCTAAAAATATTCTCCAAACTTTAGAAAGTGCTTTTCATCTGTATGGGCATGAACTTTATATTAGTTCTAGTATTGGCATAGCCTTACTTAATGAAGACAGTCCTGATGCTGAAACTCTCATTCAACACGCAGACGCAGCTTTATATTACGCTAAAGATGAAGGCGGAAATAACTACCAATTTTATAACCAGTCTCTGAATCAAAAAAATCCCGAACTATTGAAGCTAGAAAAAAGTTTACGTCATGCCCTAGAATACGATGAATTCATTCTCAACTATCAGCCTCGCGTTAATATTGCCACAGGGAAAATTACCAGCATGGAGGCTTTATTGCGTTGGCATCATCCAGAAATGGGTATAGTTTCTCCCAATGTTTTTATTCCTCTAGCTGAAGAAAGCGGCTTAATTATCTCTATTGGTGAATGGGTATTACGTCAGGCTTGTAAACAAAACAAAGCTTGGCAAGATGCGGGATATCCACCAATTGTAATTGCCATTAATCTTTCTCCTAAGCAATTTTGCCAACCTAATTTAGTAGAAATATTAACTGATGTTTTGGCAGAAACTCAACTACAACCAGAATTTTTGGAATTAGAGATTACAGAAAGTACAGCGATCGCGGATCTAAATTTTACTACAACTGTACTACAGTGTTTAGCAGAAATGGGTTTACTTCTGGCACTTGATGACTTTGGCACTGGTTATTCTTCTCTGTCTCGTCTACAAATGTTGCCATTCCATAATCTCAAAATTGATCGTTCTTTTGTTAAAGAAATAACCACAGATCCAAAAGTTGCTCACATTATTCAAGCTATAGTTACCTTGGGACAATCTTTAGGATTAAAAGTAATTGCTGAAGGTGTAGAACAGCTAACAGAATTAGAGTTTTTGCGCTCAATTAACTGTGATGAAATTCAAGGATATTTTTTATATCGTCCATTATCTATTGAACAAGCTACAGAAGTTTTGAAAAATCAAAAGACATAGCTTTAAAAGGAGTTAGAAAGAAAGGAGTCAGGAGTCAGGAGAAAGAAGGTTCATTTCCACATTCCTTACCCTAATTGTCAACAATCAACAAAAAAGTGATCGCTTCCTAAAAATTATGGATAGCGATCGCTTAAATATAAATTCCGAAACTCATGGACAATTGATCATAAACCAATTACCAATTACCAATTACCAAATCAACCTGTATACCATTCTGGAGTTAGCTTATCTACATCAGCAACAGGAGTTTCAGTAGCTAAAGTTCCATCCATAGTCCAGATTTTATCAGCGGATGTTTGTTGATCACGCCAGTAAATATCAGTCTTACCATCACCATTGAAATCACCTAAAGATGCTGTCAAACCAGGAGTATTGCTAGGTAAGAAGGCTTCAGAACTTACTGCTGTACCATCCATTAACCAAGCAGTATTTGCACCACTAGCCGCATTGTGCCAGAAGATGTCTGTTTTACCATCGCCATTGAAATCGCCAATTCTCGCGCTCCAATCTGTACCCAATGTGCTGACAACACCCTCAGTCACAAAAACGCCATTCATTGTCCAAATCTTATTCTCGCCTGTTTTTGTGTTGCGCCACAGAACATCAGTTTTTAAGTCGCCGTTGAAATCAGCAAGAGTAGAAGTCCAGGACGCATCTTGCGCTTGAAGATTATACTTGGTGGCTTGACTACCATCCATAAACCAAGCAGTATTTTCGCCTGTGGTGCTATTGCGCCAGAAAATATCACTCTTACCATTGCCATCAAAATCAACAATGCTTGCAATCAATCCTGGACCTGTAGTTTCTAGGACAGTGGCATTAGTTACCTTTGTTCCATCCATTTGCCAAATGGCGTTTTCACCAGTAGTTGCATTATTCCAGAAAATATCAGTTTTGCGATCGCCATTGAAATCGCCAATATTAGCTGTAAAACCAGGATCAACTCGATCTAAAGTCAGATAACTAGAAACTTTTACGCCATCCATTAGCACAATTACATTATCACCAGTTATCTTATTGCGTAATAAGAAATCAGTCTTATTATCGCCATTAAAATCAGCAGTCCTATAGTCCCAGGTATTTAAGTCATATTTACCTAAAGAAGCCTGTTCTAAAACTTGTGTTCCGTTCATCAAGCGAACTAAAATTTCACCAGTTTGAGCATTCACCCAGAGTTTATCTGTTTTACCATCGCCATTGAAATCAGGAACAATAGCTGCACTCGTTAAATAAGGATTAGGGTTGGGGTTTGCACTTCCAACTGGTAATACAGGTAATGGATTTGTGGGAACTAATGGGTCTTCTAGTGCTGTAATAGAAGCACTGCTACCTCTAAAAGATCGAGTATTTAAATCGTTACTTTGTCCTAATGATTGTTCAATTTTGTCTTGAGCTTGGAATCCGTAATTTGTTGTATCTAAATCTAATAGATTAGGCATGATGTGTTTTTATGAATCATTAATATCTATTTTTAATTTGATTTATATGAAGATTCTGTAAACAACAAACATTTGCTTAATTATTTTTATTCAATGTCACTATTTATAGACATTTTAATAATGCTCATAAACACTAACTTTTAAAATTAAAAGTAATATCTGAGCAATCAAAAAATATTTTATTTTCTGTTTATAACTATCATTATTTAAAGATGAAATCCTGATTTGTTGACAATCTCATCTATAAACTTTCTAATTTTACTCAGCAAGCTCTACTGGAAATAGATAATACCAGTAAACCTGGAAAAAACTTATAAGTATTTGTATAAATATATAAATGTTTATTGTAAAATAATTACTAAAAGTCAAAAAAATCATGGAAATACAGAAATTCAGCTAGGTTAGTTGTACTAGTATAAAAAATTTCATAAAAGTGATAACAAAATTAACAGAATTATTAGCATTACTTTAGTAAGAATATAAATGGAGATATAAAAAAGTTTATTTTTAAAATTTACTAATATATGGTAATTAGCTGGATAAATTTATTCATTAATTCCAGATAATTGCAGGGAATTTTGTTATTGGAACTGAATATTAATCAGAAAGCGAGAATCTTACAGAAGTAAGAAAGCAATTTAGTGAATGATTACTCCACCTATAATGACGACGTATATTAAATTATGAAATGGCAGTTATTGACACACAACCAGCCAGAGTTAAACAAAGCATTCAAGATAGCGATGGTGACAATTTTCAGCACTATTATTTGCATTTCTTGCAGTAATAATCAAGATGTACTAGTGACAGAAAGAGGCGCAACTAGCCCAAAACCACAGAGAGGGAGAACATCTAAAGCTGGAGAATTCTATATTCAGGGACAAACTCAACATCTTAAAGGTAATTCTCAGGCGGCTATTGCTGCTTATAGTAAATCAATTAGTCTTAATCCTCAATATGCACAGGCCTTTAAGGGTCGGGGGTTAGTGTATTTTGATACTGGGAATAAAGAAGGAGCGATCGCAGATTATAATCAAGCTTTAAAGCTAAATCCAAAAGATGCAGAAACATACAATAATCGTGGCAATGTTTTTGCATCTATAGGAGATTATAGAAGAGCGCTTGCAGATTATGATCAAGCAATTAATATTGCGCCAAAATCTGCCGAAGTTTACAATAATCGAGGCAATGCCCGTGCTAACCAAGGTGATAAAAACGGGGCATTAGAGGACTATACCCAAGCGATTCGGATTGATCGAGAATATGCTGTGGCTTATAATAATCGGGGTAATGCTTACGCATCCAGGGGAGAAGCACAAAAAGCAATATCCGATTACAACGAAGCTGTTCGCATTAATCCTAACTTCGGTGCTGCTTTTAATAATCGCGGTAACGCCTATGCGGCAGTTGGAGATAAACGCGGGGCATTAAAAGATTTGCAACAGGCAGCAGCTATTTTTGACAGAAAAGGAAATAAGGAATTGTATCAACAAGCAATGAAGAATATTGAGGAATTAGGTAAGTAATAATTTAAAAGTGCGGATAAAAGGACTTGAACCTTCACTCCTTTCGGAACTAGAACCTAAATCTAGCGCGTCTGCCAATTTCGCCATATCCGCATCAATACCTTAACTTAGCACAACAAATTATTTATTGCAATAGGTAAACAAGTCAAAATTGAAAATTAAGGTATGGGGTATTGGTAATTTTTCCCCACATCCCCAATTTTCTACATCACAGCTACGCGAGGCAGACGATGCTTGAAGCCGCAGAGAATTTCCCAAGAAATGGTATTGAGGCGATTTGCCCAATCATCAGCGGATATTTGTTCTTTTCCCTGTTGTCCTAGCAAAGTGACTATTTCCCCTTCTTGCAAATCGGGTATAGAACTTACATCTAACATAATTTGATCCATCGTAATTGTGCCAATTTGTGGCACGCGCTGTCCACGGATTAACACCTCCATTTGGTTAGAAAGATGACGAGGAACTCCATCTGCATAACCAATCCCAACGACAGCTAAACGCATTTCTCTAGGGGCAATAAAATGATGACCGTAGCTAACTCCAGTCCCTGCGGCTATGGTTTTAACTTGGGTAACTCTGGCTTTGAGTTGTAAAACAGGTTGTAGTTTGATTTGATTGTGTAAATGAGTAGCAGGATAAAGCCCATACATGGCTAATCCCACCCGCACCATGTCATAGTGGAATCTTGAATCTGCAAGGGTAGCGGCTGAGTTCGCTAAATGTAAACTAGGAATTTTGATACCTTTGGCTTTAATGTGTGCGTTGGCGGAGCCTATCGTAGATATCGCTTCCTCAAAACGTCTATGCTGTTCTCCCATCACCGTAGCATCAGGACTATCCGCCGTTGCCAGATGGGAATAAATACTAACAATATCTAAATGGGGTAATCCTTGTACCAATTGGACAAACTCTGCGGCTTGTTGCCAATTAGTACCTAATCTAGACATTCCCGTATCTAACTTAATGTGTACAGGTAAAGAAGAATTATAATTAATAGTTTCTAATGTGTTAGAAAATTCTAAAGCTTGCTTAGGACTACACAATGTCGGCTGAAGTTGCCAATGAGCGATCGCCTGAATTTGTTCTGGTGTATTAGCTGCCCCTAGAATTAAAATTGGGGCTTTAATGCCATCTTCGCGTAATTGAATACCTTCGGGAACAGTCGCAACCCCTAACCAACTAGCACCCGCTTCTAAGGCTATTTTAGCAACTGCTACAGATCCATGTCCATAGGCATCTGCTTTGACAACTGCCATTAATTGGGTACGTGGCGATAAAAGCTTTACTAACTGCTTGACATTATGAGACAAAGCCCCTAAATCAATTTCTACCCAAGCCCGTTGAGAAAACCAAGCATAAGTATCACGTTCCTGATTGTCAGCAAAAACCGGGGTTTGCTTGCGACTTAACATTGCACTTCACTCCTATCACACCACCGAAAAGCTTCTGACATCCCCTAGTACCGCTTCGCGGAAGTCAAAAGTCAAAAGTAATATGGAATCAGCTTTTGGACGATTGAGAATGGTTCATTAACTTAAGCCGCAGTGTACTAGAAGCCATATCACTTTAATCAGGAAGTTTAACTTTGATCCGGTAATTTATACAAGATAGTAGCTTGAGCAATATTTAGTCTGTTCGCATACTTAACTATCTATAAATTATTTTAAGATAGTTCTTCCTTATCAATTTTATGATAACAAATTTAAAATCAAATGTCAACCCCTAAATACTCCTTTATTGCGATTTTTTTCGAGTTGGTGGAAAATCTCATTTGACAAGATATAGGGCTAGAAAAACTGGGTGATCTAAGCCAAGCACCAAAGTATAAATTATTCTCATATTCCCAGCAGAGTGTATTTGTGTTAATATGTGTAAAACTAATACCTTAGAGCGCAGATTCATGAGGAAGGTTTTAGTCCTGAACGCCTCTTACGAACCGCTCAACATCACCAGTTGGCGACGAGCCACGGTTTTGTTGATTAAAGGCAAGGCTGAACGCTTAGAATACAACGGTAAGTTTATTTACTCGGATTTTCCGCTGCCGACCGTTATTCGGTTGCGCCACTATGTTCGCGTTCCTTATATGGAAATTCCTTTCACTCGCCGAAACATCCTGCATCGTGATAGCAATACCTGCCAGTATTGTGGTAGCACAGGAGACGGGTTAACTCTGGATCACGTGATGCCGAGATCACGCGGTGGGGGAGATACTTGGGAGAATATTGTTACTGCTTGTGTACGCTGCAACGTCAAAAAAGGCTGTCGTACACCTCAAGAAGCCCGGATGCCTTTGCGTCATTTACCCCGTCAACCTTACAGTAGTCTCTACTTTGAGGTAACAAAGCATCTTAAAAGTGGACTTCACCAGGAGTGGCAAAAGTATGTCATAGGTCTTTGATATTATCCCTAATTAACTACGAAAACTCAGGACGAAATTCACCTGTAGATAGAACCGTTTGATTAAAATCAATGGTAGCCTCTACAAGTAGGTCTCCGCTTGTGTTTGGTTAGTTTATACTACAACTTATGGCAAGTTTCCACTAAGCTGATATTTCCATGTCCGCAGCATTTAACAATCTTAATTTCCAGAATTGGCGTTTTATCTTTTAAAAACCGATATATAGATAGATTTTGTTCTTAACTGATAATTTGTTACAATTACAAATAGATGATTTGCCACCAGGAAATTGAGAGATCAATTTGCACACAGAATGCTAGAAATAACACAAGTCAAATAAATATTCAAGATAATTATCAAATTTTTTTCATAAAAATCCGCATATTTGTTTAGACAAAGCCACAAATTACGAGATTGCATATACTTCAAGACGTAAAGCGGACTTAATTTTCAGCATCTCTATGTGCTTTAAGGTGGATGTAATAGATCCTTAACTCGTGCTATTGACAAAAAATCAACCACCCTAGACAGTTCTGAAACAATTAGTTTGAGATTTTTGCCCAGCCTGTTGTAGCCTTAAAAGCGCATCATCGCTTGGATCATATCTGAATGGATAACACCACTTTCCACACTTAGAAATACAGTTACTTATGTACGTGAATTATCCGCCTTCTCAATTTGAGAGTTTATCATTGGCGACAGATCCTAATCCAGATGAAGCAGAAATAGAGAAAGAGTTAATTGAACTTCCACCTTTAACCCGGACTTTCTTACCATCCTCTAATGGTAATAGTAATGGTGATGGAGGTATCTATTTAGTACAGCGTGGCAATTCTTTGGCATCTCAAAAATCAGAAGAGTTACAGAAAACACTGCTTGCACATCGTCATGAACGGCAATTAGTGATTTTGCAAGATTTTCCTGATCCTGATGCTCTTTCATGTGCTTGGACTTACCAATTAATTGCCCAACAGTATGATATCAAGTGTGATATTATTTACGCGGGAACTTTAAGCCACCAGGAAAATATTGCTTTAGTTAAGCTAACTAATTTACCTGCTCAACGCTGGACAATGCAAACCTTAAAAAATAAAGATTTGTCATCTTATCAAGGGTTTGTATTAATTGACAACCAGGGAACTACATCTCAATTATTACCAGCAATTCAACAAGCTGGGATTCCCCTGATAGTGCTGGTGGATCATCATAGTTTACAAGGGGAACTCAAGTCAGAATTTGTTGATGTGCGTCCTTATGTGCGAGCTACAGCCACAATTTTTACTCAATACTTACAAGCAGGATTATTAACCTTAGATAACAGCATGAGCCAGCACGTTAAATGTGCTACAGCTTTAATGCACGGGTTGCGCTCAGATACAAATCGGTTAATGCAAGCCCAAGAAGAAGATTTTATGGCTGCTGGGTATCTGAGCAGATTTTATGATGCTCAGTTACTAAATGCTATTTTGCAAGCAAATCGTTCTAAGCGGGTAATGGATGTGATCGAGCGATCGCTTAAAAACCGCATCGTTCAAAATAACTTTTCCATAGCTGGTGTTGGCTACCTACGCTATGATGACCGGGATGCAATCCCCCAAGCGGCTGATTTTCTTGTCACAGAAGAAAATGTGCATACCGCAGTAGTCTATGGAATTGTTCATGATGAAGATGACGAACTAGAAGTAGTCATCGGTTCTCTCAGAACCACAAAACTGACCTTAGATCCTGATGAATTTATTAAAGAAGCCTTTGGACAAGATAGCGCCGGACGGTTTTTTGGTGGTGGCAGGACGGGTGCAGGAGGTTTTGAAATTCCGATGGGTTTCTTATCTGGTGGTAATGAAAATTCGGCTTATGCCAAAATCAAATGGGAAGTTTTTGACGCACAAATTAAACAGAAATTATTGAGATTGGTGAATCCTAGAGATAACCCAATTTAGTCTTAGAAGTAGATTAGTAAGTGGGGAAAATTTCTAATTCCTCACTATTTAAACTAGGAAAAGGTTTAATTTTGGCAAAATCGGATTATATAAATGGTGAAAACTTCATGACACTAACGAAAAAGAATTAGACAAATTTTAGTAGGGTTAGCAATATTCAGAGGGAACAGGGAACGGGCAACAGGGAACACTTCGACAAGCTCAGTGCAT
>JBAXRM010000010.1:0-53100 GCA_037131225.1 Nostocales cyanobacterium ELA583
GCGGATTTTATATACATAATTTGTTAGCAATTTACAATCACCACCTTGATATGCTGAACCGTGGGGCGCACGGTATAGGGGCGTATTGCTATACGCCCCTACGTTGATGTCCGGATTAGGAGTCACGCTCGTTGCCCACACTCACCTGAAAGGGAGTGTGTGGAGTACGTCACCACATTGCGTTTCACTAAACTAGCCACCACTGTAGCTAATTCCTCTGGTTCAATGGGTTTAGGCAAATGTAGCTGAAAACCTGCCTGTATAGCTCGGATTCTATCCTCTAACCCTACATAAGCCGTTAATGCGGCTGCGGGAATATTGCCGCCTTTTTCTGGGGATAGTAATCGGACTTTGCGGATTAAAGAATAACCATCTTCTTCTGGCATCCCAATATCACTAATTAAAACATCAGGGTTACACTGAGTAAGTATCTCCAATGCTTTTGATGCTGATGTCACAGCCATAACTTCCGCTTGACATTCTTGGAGTACAGTAGTGATAAATGCCAGGCTGTCAGCTTCATCATCCACAACTAATACTCGCACACCTTCGAGTTGAGGAAAAGTATCTGATAGTTTCAACGTGGTATTAGCCATTGCAGCTACAGATACGGAAACTGATGTTTCTAGTGTCTGCAACTTTTCCTCCTGGACTTTGGGACTTTCTTCCAGGAGTGGTAGTTTCACTGTAAATGTTGATCCTTGATTTTCAACAGAGTTTTCTACATGAACAGTACCACCATGTAGTTCCACTAATTGATGCACTAGTGCTAATCCTAGTCCCAGTCCATTATAAGCCCTAGTGCTGGAACTATCCGCTTGACGAAAGCGATCAAAAATATAAGGGAGAAAATCAGGACTAATGCCTACTCCATTATCAATTACTTGAATCTGAGCATATCGGCTTAATTGATTATGTTTTAGTTCTTCTGAGTTGGTGAGATTAATTTTATCGAGCCTGATTTCTACATTACCGCCTTGAGGTGTAAACTTGATGGCATTAGTTAATAAATTCCAGATAACTTGTTGCAAGCGATCGCTATCACCGAAAATCAGTACAGAGGAGGATGAAAGCAAAAACTGTGTTGTTTGGGTTTCTGACTCTAACGGCGGACTAGAATAGGGGTGAAAGTGTAAATTGATTTCCTTGGCTTGAGCAGCTAAAGAGACAGTTTCAATAGCTGACTTAATAATCGGCACTAAATCACAGGTTCGAGAATTAAACTTTAACTTACCTCTAATAATTCGCGAAATATCTAACAAATCATCAATTAACTGATTTTGTATCTTGGCGTTGCGTTCAATAGTTTCTAGCCCCTGTGTTACCTGATCTTCAGTAAATTTGCGTGTACGTAATAGATGAGACCAGCCAACAATGGCATTGAGAGGCGATCGCAATTCATGGGATAAAACCGCCAGAAACTCATCCTTCATCCGATTAGCTTCTCGTAACTGCTCAGTTTGTGCCTGTAAGGAAGTGATCAAATTAGCTCTGTCCATTGCGATCGCTATTTGGTCACACACCGCTTGCATAATCGCTATTTGATTTTCATTAAGTTGAGATAGACTGCGGCTACCAAAAGAAAGAGTACCAATCAGTCGATCATGCGCTATCAAGGGATAACAATAAAAAGCTTTAATACCAATAGAGCGAATTAATTCTGTTTTTAACTCAGTTGATTCCTGGATGTTATTTATAGCCATTGACCGTCGCTCCTGAGCAACAGTACCGCACACTGCTTGGCCAAACTCCAGCATTTCGATTTCTTCAGCCAATTCCTGAGAAATACCTCTGTAAGAAACTAACCGCATCACCTGAGAGTTTCCTTCCACTATATAGTTAAAGTACACATCTAAATCAATCTGCTCCACCAGTTGTTGAAAAATAGTATTAATCAATGTCACTGGTTCCTGATTAGATAGGAGACTGTTAGCTGTATTAAATAGTAGCTGGAGATTTTTATAACCTGATGACAGGTCTTTTTCTATTTGCTTAAGTTTAGTAATATCTTGGAAAGTCATCATACAGGTTATTGGATAACCGTGTATAGCTGGCAGAGCATCAGAATATATTAAAAGAGAGTGAACACCTGTAGAAGTATGCCAGTCTAGCTCAAGTCCCGTCAAACTTTCCCCACGCGCTACCCGCACCCCTGGCATTTGTTCATTAGGGATGCGATTACCTGCGGCATCCGTACAATGGTAAATAGTGTGATATTCTGCCGCTGGTTTGTTTTTGGGAAATTCACCCCCAGCTAATTTATCAGCAGCTTGATTAGCAAATATTACCCGCGCCGTTCCTGGTTCAATAAATGCTATAGGAATCGGCATCCAGTTAAGTATATCTTCTAGCCATTTTTGATGATTTCGCAGTAATCGCTCGGACTGCTTACGTTCTGTAATATCCAAAAATGCCCCGATACATCCTCTAGGTTTACCATCTTCATCAAATAGCGGGGTAACATAATTTAGCATACTTAAAACTGTACCATCGTCATGGACAACATCAACTTCAAAATTGAGAACTTCCACACCATGAGCCGCAGAATAGTGCATAGGTAGTTCTTTTCCCGTCAGTTCTTTACCCTCATGGAAAACTTTAAAATTTGTCGGTCTTTCTTCTAGGGGAGCACAAAGAGAGGCATTTTGATGAGGCTGTATCCTTAGTAACTTGGCAAAAGCCGGATTCATGTTAATGGTTTGGCATTCTGGATCTTTCGCGATGCCAATACCAATAGGAATCATGTCCAACAAAGTTTGTAACTCGGTGACTCGTCGCTGTAATTTTTGGTTGAGTTGGAGGATTTTTTCCTCAGTCTGCTTTTTATCGGTAATATTCCGTGTCACAGTCGCGAAGGCTATTGGCTCTCCTGTGTTTCTATCATTGATAGTGAAGAGTTGATAATCAACGGGTATTGCTTGGCCTGTCTCAAAGTTACGGAAACAAAATTCTCCTTGCCAACGGCCAACTTTGATTGCAGTTGGTAAAATATGCTCTTGTAGATATGCCTGATCTGCCGACATGATGAAATCTGATATTTGCTTTTGCTTTACCTCTTCCATGCTTGTCAGCCCAACCAACTTTTGCCCCGCCTCATTGATATAAGTAGCTTGTCCTGTAAGAGTAGCTATCCCAATAAAGTCTGAGCTATTTTCGATCACGGATACTAATTTTTGTTGTGCCGCTTCTGCTTCTTGGAGTTGATGAAGTACCGTTTGCTGTTCCGTTAAATCCAGGATAAACGCTACTGATTTCTCCCGTTTTTCTCCCACTAACACAAAACCAACCAACACCGGAACACGACTACCATCTTTGCGAATATATTCTTTTTCAAATGGTATACAAGTACCATCCGCACTAGACTGGGCTTGAGCGATTACTTGTTCATCAAAATCTAAATATTCTGGTGGTGTCAGATGCAGCCAGTTTATCCTGCCAGCTAATATATCCTCTTGTGTATAACCAACTATTCTCAGAAATTCGTCGTTTCCTTGCTCAATGCCACCATAAACGTCACCAAATAAAATCCCGATAATATTAGCGTTGACGAAACTTTCCAGTTTCTCTTCATTTTCTCTCAATGCTGCTTGAGCGCGTTGACGCTGACGACTGAGGCGATCAATTACCATCGCCATTTGCCAAATTAAAACGCCAAAAATTATAATTAAAATGGTAGCAAACAGTGAAATGGCAAGGACAGGATCATACATCCTTCCTTGTAAACCTTTAAGTATGAACCAACCGACAACAAAAGGTACTGTTATTGCTGGGAATAATAAACGCCGAGCTATTAAACCACCATCACTATTACTGGTTATTACCCGCATTAAACCATGTTTTGAACCCGCCCACAGAATGCCGATAGATAACGCCATCAAAGTCAGTGCCGTATGTAATGCCATTGATGTTGTGTATGGTGTGTATGGGATAACACCATAGAGAATTTTCTCTTTGTAGGCATAACCCAGCAACGACTCTAAGGAAATAAAAGCGACTATGAGGGCAAAAATTTGGGTAGACCAATAGGTAAGCTGTTTTTTTGGCTGAACAATGAAATATAGTGCTAAACCAATTAGCGTAAAACTTGTTGCCGTATTAATGCCCATCCGTCCAGCATAGGATGTCGTTATTACTATTGGTGAGTCCGGAAATAACAGTTCGTCAATACCGAAATTCCAGTCAAACAAATATTGAATAAGGGTCAGTAAACCAATTCCAGTTACTGTTACCGCACAAAATCGAGCCAGCCACAAATAAAGAACATACCGACGGGGAGAATTCCTATTATTTACCTCTGTCTCTGTTTCCCCTAAACTTATCCTCCGAGCCGCTATGATTTGGGATAGCCACAAAGATAAACCAGACAGCAAAAAGCATAACGCTGTATTTGCCTTCATTGTGGCAGGACTACCAGGGAAACCCTTTTTAAGAATTTCAATATCAAAATACCAACCTAGTAGTCCCAAACTACCAATGAAAATAGCGATAGCTGCGCTCGCCAAAGGCATCGCACTGGCAATTTTTACCAGTCCTAAATGTGTTGGTATTTTCAGTAAATCTTTTATCCTCAAATGATTAATTTTTGACATTGAGGTTTTTGCACCTGTATCTTAAGTTATGAAAAAAATAATTTCACTATTTTTAATACTTTAACAGCGATATGATTTCACACCTTTCATACTACTTTTAGTTGAAATAATTTTAATCTCACTATCAGCATAATATTTGATATGCGAGGTTAGAAGATAATCGTGGTTGAAAATCTATCTTCAGGAATATTTTATAATTGCTGATTATATGATTATTACCATCTTTATTGAAATTCTAGATCAAAAAGTGTGGCCATGATCTAGGATACAAAATCTCAATTTATCGCGATTGCTGAGGTTGAGAAGAAAAGTAGCAATTTTAGTTTTTTTTGCTACTTTCTTTTTCTTCTCCATTCTCAGCATTTATGAGTTAATCACCATTACCAAAGCGCTTAATTAAATCCTCAGGACGGAGATTAGAAACAAATTCGCGGAAGGCTTGCTGTTCAGCTTCATCAGCATCACGATCTACGGGAATAGAAGCATCAGCCACGACTTCTTCCATTACCCAAATAGGCGTATTTGTACGGAGAGCAATAGCGATCGCATCACTAGGACGAGCATCAATTTCTTTTTTAACATCCCCTTGCTGAAGAATCAACGCCGCATAAAAGGTATCCTTTTGGAGAGTATGGATAATCACCCGATCTAAAGTCATATTCCATGCTTCCATCATATTCACAATTAGATCATGGGTTAAAGGTCGAGGAGGCTTTTGATTTTCCATCGCTCCCATAATTGCCCTAGCTTGTTCCTGACCGATGTAAATTGGCAAGGCGCGACGATCTGAACCATCCTTCAGAAGTACAATCGGGCTGCGGGTGACGGCATCTAATGCTATACCAGCGACTTTCATTTCTATCATTGGTTCAGCCTCTAAAATTCTGGAATCGCTTGGGACTATGTTGCAGATAATACACTTCTTCAATTTCTTCCGAGATAGCAATAAACATAGGACTTTTCTTGTCTATAATGCTTCTATTAAACTGCGATAGCGTGGCATAAGCCATAATGTTAGTGAATCACAAAATTAAGTATTCAACATCAAATTCATTGGTGGACACAGGGAACAAGGAACTGAGAACAGAAAAACAACTTGTGTAATTAATTCTGTTCAATTACTTAAATTAACTCAAAACTAAAGTTTGAACTTGCTTTACCTAATCTAGTAATTAGGTATCAATGAATCAATTTTGTACCGACTTTAACAACTAATTTATCAATCCTTCATATTTTATCCTGCTTTAATCTCATGATTCAAGTATGCCTGGGGATTGATGCTAATATGTTAATATTGATTTACCAAAATTAGGAAAAAAAATTAAACTGAAGATGCTTTACATTTTTTCCTAGAATTATTAGTTGATTTCCGCCAAAATTAGGCAATAAATAAAATTAGTTTCCCAAAAGCTGTGTTTACAGGATTAATTCAAGGTTTAGGAACGATAAAATCCCTCGCTGGAGATTTGTGGCAGATTAGTTATCTTCATCAGCCACAGATGATCCTTAGTGATATGGCTTATGGTGATAGTGTGGCAGTAGATGGGGTCTGTTTGACAGTTGAAACAATCCTAAAGGATGGGTTTATTGCCACCGCTTCACCAGAAACCCTGCGCCGCACAACATTAGGTAAAGAAGAAACTCAGCAAAGATACGTTAACTTAGAACCATCGTTGCGGGTAGGTGGTAAAGTCGGCGGTCATTTTGTTATGGGTCATGTAGACGGGATTGGTCAGTTAATTACATCTGAACAAACGGCTAGTTCCTGGGAAATGACTTTTGTAGCTCCAGAAGCGATCGCTCGGTATATAGTTCCTAAAGGTAGCATTGCCGTCAATGGTATCAGTCTCACCGTAGCTGAATATAAACCAGAATCATCTCAATTTACAGTCGCAGTCATCCCCCTAACATACAGCGAAACTAATCTTAGTCATTTAATCGCTGGTAGTTGGGTAAATCTAGAAGGAGACATTTTAGGTAAATACGTGGAGAAATTCCTAACTCCCGGTCATAATAACCATCAGCAAGAGGAAATTACAACTGCATTTCTAGCAGAAAACGGATATTTGTAGAAGGAGTCAGGAGTCAGGAGAAAGAAATTGAAGAATAGAGAAAGAAATTTATCTCGTTCCTAGTCTTTGACTAGGAATGCTATCACAGACTTATTGAAGGCAGAGCCTTCTCTTCTTCATTCCCATACAAAGTATGGGAACGAGTTGGAAGAAATTTCTCCTGTTCCCTGTTCCCTGTTCCCTGTTCCCTTCCCTAATTACTGAGCTTGGGCTGTTTTTGTGCCTTGCGTGCTTTGTGCCAACTGGCTGATACCACCTTCTAATTGCACTCCAGGGTCAACAGCAACCCATCCTTCTTGGGTGAGGTGACGAATTTCAAAATGGAGGTGGGGACCAGTCGAGTTACCAGTGCTACCAACTCGACCGATGACAGTACCAGGTTCTACCCATTGACCAGGTTGAACAAAGATTTCTGACATATGCCCGTAGAGACTTTGTTGAGCCGAACCATGATTAATGGTGACAGCTAAACCATAACCACCCAGCCAGTTAGCAGATTCTACTTGACCCCTAGCTGCTGCTAAAATTGGTGTTCCTGTGGGCGCTCCTAAATCTGTACCAGCGTGAAAACGGCGATCGCCTGTGATAGGATGAACTCGCCAGCCAAACAAGGACGTAATGGGTGCAGCAGCAGCCAGAGGGAAGATCATGCCGCCACCGACAGTACCACGATAGGCAATAGTATTAGTGTAAGGAACTTGAGGTAATACTGATGCCAAAGCGAAATCATAGGACACCATACTAGGACGGGGAGCAACATTACCCTCCATCATTGGCGCTGCTAAACTACCTACCTGGGAAGCAACAGGAGTAGAACTCACCTTTGTTGCACTAAATTCACCAGGACTGGGAATAAAGCGATTAGCATGATATTCAGCCTTTGTATGACTGTTAGTATTAGTTCTGGAAATCCGCCAATTATTTTGAGGTTGACTAATTTTACTAACATTACTAGCGACAGTTTCAGCCACATTCTGAGTAATATTCTCAGTGGGAGTGCTATTTGCAGGTATAGTTTTCCAGCCTAATTTTTTTTGCCCAGAAACTGGGGTTAATTTAGCAATTTCACTTTTCTTGAGCCAAGTTGGTGCTGATTCTTTAGACTTAGCCACAGTAGGAGTCTGTTTCGCTTTAGCACAACCTGCTTGTCCCGTAGACATATTTGCAGCACAATCGCTGGAACGTTCTGTTACTACTACAGAACTGGGTGCTTGATAATTACCTGAGTCTCCAGTCCTGTACTCATTTGTATCAATATAAGCGTTGTTGTAATCCTTGGGTTTATTCTCTGTATCCCTAGCAATGTCTTGAGAATTATTATTTGCTTGCGGAACTTCCGGAAGTTTTTTAATTACAGAATCAATTTTACTAACACTAGCCGGTTGTTGAGTATTTTCGGCTTTAGGTTTAGAAATTCTCACACTAGCCAGTTGTTGAGTATTTTCGGCTTTAGAAACACTTTTGCTATTTAGCCTCTTTTTCAGATTAGCTTGACGGGCAGCAAAATCTGGTTGTGGCTTGGCTATTTCTGGAACAATAGTTTCTTTCTGAACTGGATTTGCAACTGCTGTTGGTTGGGAATTCTCAATTGTCGGGACAATGTTGTCTATTGATGAAATTTCTGTTTGAGCAGTTACAAACCCGCTACCGAGAAGACTAAAACTACTTAATAAACAGAGACCTTGTGCGGATAGACTAGAAGCCAAACGTTTACTCGTACCACCGGAGTAAAATTTTTTATCGGCAGATTTATGGTGCTGCGTCATTTTTTCTCTTTTGTTGTGTGTAATAAAGGATAAATAATCAATTTTGGACCTTGAAATTCGGCAAAAACGCGAAGTCCAACCATCTGGGATTAACTCTAATCTTATATTTCAAATCCCAACCTGCTGTAATCAGTTATTGGTTTTGCTTAAAGAGCTAAATTTTTCACAAACTGAATCATTAAACAGGAGTTCGACGATAACCCAAACTAATTGTACCTGGTTGGACAGAAATTTCTGGTGTTAAAACTGCCTTTGCATCATTAGTTGTCATTCTTAACCGCAGATTACCCTCTTGAGTTACTCCAACTACTTTACCTAAAAAATTATTGACATAAACCTGATCATCCATATTTGTGAATAGATCAAGGTAGCGGGATAAAAGTATGTTTATTCCTTCTACCTGTAGACACTCTATACCGGACTTAATTCCGATTAAAACCTGTGAGGTTAAGATTTCCAGGTAATCAATCATCTGATAATTCTGGGAATTTTGCCATAATTTTAGATTAATTCCAGTTTCTGGAACTTGATTTGCCCAATTAATCCCCACACCAATAACGGCTTGAGTAATTTGTCCCTGATTGACCTTAGTTTCGGTTAAAATGCCGCCTAACTTACGACCATCTAATACTAAATCATTTGGCCATTTTATGCCGACAGGTATACCACATTTTCTTAATTGTGCGGTAATTCCCCACGCGCTGGCCAAAGTAAGTTGATAACTGCTGGTAGCTTCTAAGTTAGGCGCTATGGACATGGAAAGATATAGACCACCTGTAGAAGACTGCCATTGACGACCCCATTGCCCTTTGCCAGCAGTTTGCTGGGTGGCAATAACCACAGAACCAGGTTTTTCTCCTTGGTCAATTAGTTGCCACAGAGTTTGATTTGTAGAGGATAATGTGTTGAAAATATGTAGAGAAAATGGTAATTCTTGATGCTGATATTCTGCTTTTAAGCTATCTACTAAAAGTTGCTGATTAAATTCCACCACAGTTCACCATAGTTCAATTTTTTTTGGACGTTGTTCAAGTTATTATTGATTAACGATTGTTAATTTTCTGTTTAGGTTTGGTTAAAGATGCACACTTGGCACTGGCACAATTGGGAAGGTCTACCTTACCTAACCTGTAATCTTCTAAAACCCTGGTCTCATGGTTTCTTTACCCAACAGTTTTGGCCCCGCTTACCTGGTGAGCTAACTCAGGCACTACAACCAGAGGCTTCAGCTTATCGCTTAAAACAGGTACATGGCAATACTGTTTTAACTCCCCAGGAAGTTGAACATCATATCAACACCACTGATGATGATTTGGCGTTGGCAGATGGTTTAATGAGTCAGCAGCCTTTACAAGCTGTGTGGGTGGCTTCTGCTGACTGTACACCTGTTTTGATTGGAGATGTCAAAACTGGTCAGGTGGCGGCTTTACACGCTGGTTGGCGGGGGACTGCGGCGAAAATTGTCCCGGAGGCTATTATGAGAATGGAATCCCACGGTAGTAATTTAGCAGATTTGCGTATCGCTATGGGGCCAGCAATAGCTGGAGAAGTTTACCAAGTTTCTGTGGAAGTAGCTGCGGAAATTGGCAGTAGTGTCATACCACATAGTGAACCAGAAAAAATAGTTAATGCGTTACATAATTTGCCTAATTCTCCGTTGCTTGCAGATCCGGAACCGGGAAAAGTGCGGTTAGATGTGCGACGGGTAAATGCTTTACAGTTGGAACAGTTAGGAATTAGTTTAGAACAAATTGCGATCGCTCCCTATTGTACTTTCCAAACTCCCGAACATTTCTTTTCTTATCGTCGGGAAAGGGAAAAAAAGGTGCAATGGTCAGGAATCGTCAGTACAGGTAAATAATTACATCTTTTGAAGGAAGCATTGTTATGACTATGCCACTTGTAGATGATCAAGTAATAGAAGAAAAATTGGTAACACTAAAAGATGTTTCTTGGGAGCAATTCAAAGGTATTGAAGCACATCTTCGTGAAAACCAAAATGTTCGCTTGTCTTATTTATCAGGGATTTTAGAAATTATGGCTCCTATTGGTGAAAAACACGAAAAGGTAAAAAGCACTCTGGGATTATTGTTAGAAGTTTACATGAGAGAGAAGAATATCCGTTTTTATAAACGTGGTGGTTTTACGTTAGAAGAACCTGGATATGCCGCGGGAACACCAGATGATTCTTATAGCATTGGTACAGAAAAGGAAATTCCCGATATCGTTATTGAGGTTATTGTCACGAGTGGAACTATTAACAGAACAGAATTATTTAAACCTAAGAGAATCCCAGAAATTTGGTTTTGGAAATCTAATCAAATCAAAATATTCAGTTTTACAGAAGCCGGAGAATATGTAGAGGTAAATCGGAGTAGATTTTTTCCAGATTTAGATCCAGCTTTGCTATTAAATTATATCGCTATGCCTGATCAATATGATGCCGTTATTGCATTTGGGAAAATTATTCGGGAGCAAATTAATAAATAATCTCTATCCCCAGATAATTTGCATATCTAAAATAAAACCTGTTAAAATATCTTCACCTGATAATTGTTGAGGAAAATCTAATATTTCTATTGGTTTACCAAGACGATAAATTTCCACTTGCCGCATTTTCCGATTGATTAACCAACCTAATTTAACTCCATTATTGATATATTCCTGCATTTTTGCTTGGGTTTCCTGCAAAGTGTCGCTCGGTGACATTAATTCTAAAACA
Source organism: Nostocales cyanobacterium ELA583 (assembly GCA_037131225.1). Taxonomy (GTDB): domain Bacteria; phylum Cyanobacteriota; class Cyanobacteriia; order Cyanobacteriales; family Nostocaceae; genus Dolichospermum. The sequence continues at coordinate 11,150 of JBAXRM010000010.1, forward strand.
AAATCTGGAGCAATAGGGGGAAAATTTTCTTGTTCTTCTGGTGTCAGTGCATTCCATCTATCATTTTTTATCCAAGCAACATCAGGAGAACGATTTGCACCATTAGGAAGTTTAAAACAGGTGGAAGAATCGAAACAAACTCCTAGTTTAGTTTGACGATTCCAAATACCAAACTCAATACCAATTTCAAAATTCCGTTTTCCTGTTCCTCCTCCTGTTGGTGATATTATCAATAATTTTCCGTCTGCACTTCGTTCAAATTTAACTTCAGGATTTTCCCGACAAAGTTGATAAAATTGATTTTCGTTAAGTTGGATAATGGGGTTTAAGTTGACGGTAATAGCTGTCATAATTATCTCCCTGGGGATTATATCAATTCTAGTAAAATTATACCCTAAAAATCAGGTTCATATCAAGCATTACAATGCTTTTAAGCAAGCGTATTAATTAACAATTATATACAAAAGGCTTGTAAGCGATATTCCCAGTCTGTATTAAAAATGAAAATCATGTAAGTTATAGGTATAACAGCTTATCATATTCATGGGATAATTCTTTAGACGTATCTCTCTCAATCAGCAAAGAGCCTTTTGGAAGATACTACCTACCGGAATCATCACCAAGAAGTGTAAGACTAGTTATCTCAGAGAAAGAAAAGGACAATTTTCCCAGATTTTCTATACTAGTATAAACAAAACATAAAGAGACACAATCATGACCAATACCCAAACAGAAGTTACCACAGACATCCAAGAAAAAATCCAAGAAGAAGTTGAACAAGCTCGCGCTGTATGCGATATTTCCGGTGGTAACTCCGCTGAATGTGCTGCGGCTTGGGATGCTGTAGAAGAATTACAAGCTGAAGCTTCTCACCAACGTCAAGTCAAGCCTAAAAATGCTTTAGAAAAATACTGTGATGATAATCCAGACGCAGATGAGTGCCGTCTTTACGAAGACTAGTACCGCAGGACGGATTTGAAAATTAACAATTAAAACTTAAAATAGTAGGTTTTACCGGCTTTTTACGAGTTTTCAATAGTTAGTCGTTTTTGCCATACTGCAATATTAGTAACAGTTTTCGCTTTTTCATTTAATGGATTAGAAGTAGACGGGGAGTTTATTCCCCGTTTTTCACTTTTGAATAAAATCCCCCAACTCGCTTTTTTTGCATGGTTAACGCCACGCTGCGCTATAACATATTCATTCACACATTTTTCTATTGATTTTATGACACAAGTATGGTTTCGCCCTTATGTTTGGATGGACTACCGACTGGCATTATTATTTACGCTCATTATTCCTTTATTTCTTCTTGTATGGTCATTTGTACAAAAAGCAGAAGGAATACAACGTTTATTAATGATTTATTGGCGAGTAGCTAGTTTATTAGCTATTAGTATGTATTTAATGATTGGCGGTTTTGGCGTGAGTTTTATCTCTGTTTTAATGGCACGGGTTCTTGTTCCTATTTCGCTATGGTTTTGGGTAGATATCAATGATGAAATTGACTATTACCCTAATAGTCCATTAAAATTGATTTTCACTTCTTGGCGTTGGGCAACAACGGTTTATTGTAGTTTAGGAGCAATAGCTCTTTTACCTTTTTTGGGTTGTGCTTTTTCAGGAACTACTCTCAAAACTCCTTACTGTAGCGTCTGGTTAGAAGCACCATTAATCTTTAAAGACTATTTCCACCACAATAGCAAACCTGCTTTTCTAGGATTTTTGGGTATAGTTACTTTAGGACTGTACGTAGTTTATTTAAGTTATTTTGTCGCGGTCAAACTGGGTAAACATGGACGCTCGGCTACACACTAAACAATTAATAATTAAAAATTTAAAAAGTAGATAATATAGACTTTTTAGAAATTTTTAATAGTTGTTTGATTTATGCAGTTGTAGAGTAAAAATAATCAATGAATAATTCTATTGGTAAAAGACTGGAACAATATACAGTCAAAAAATCACAAGAAGTTCTCATAGTTACCGTAGAAATTGATGATGAACCCGACCAAATTGCCGTATTTAAAGGTTTTTCTAGTTCTTTAATGCGGCCAACTGCTTATAATCCAGATGTTCCCGTGTTACCAGATACGGCTACAATTATTACCATTGACCGCATAGCAAGTCCCTATAATCCAGACGCACCTCGTTATCTTCAGCAAAATATTTCTTGGGAAGATATGCAAGTTTTATTGTTAGAAGTTGGTGTATGAATTGGGAATAAGGAAAAATTTATTCCTGAACTAACAAAGAACAACTGACCACTGACCACTAACTATTTGTAATTGTCACTATGTCTCGTTCTGGATACACTTTGCCGGTTTTCGCTTGTGCTGCTGCTGTTGCGGCTTTACATTGGTTACGTAATTATCAAACTTTAACTGTTGTTTCTATAGATTTGCTTGAACCTGCGGAAGTTGCAGAAATACCCATTGAGCAAGTCGCAGGAATATCAGAAAATCAGGCTTTAGCTATGACTCGCAGTGATCCTGGTGATAACCTAGATTTAACTAAGAATACACCGATTTGGGCTGTGGTGGCATGGTATGAGGGAGAGGGAGAAGCGGTAATTATTCAGGGTGGGGAGGGGATTGGGAAGCAATTTAATGGTGAGGGGAAAGCTGCAATTTATGGTTATGCTCAAAGGTTGTTGAGGGAGAATTTACAGCGATTATTAACAACGACAGAAAAAATCAAAGTTACAATTATTTTACCAGAAGGGCGATCGCTCGCAGTTCGTACTTCTAACTCCGCTTTTGGAGTAGTGGAAGGACTATCTTTATTAGGAACAACGGGGATTTCTCAACCTTTAAGTACACCAGATCAATTAACAGCTTTTCGTGTTGATTTGGAAGAAAAAGCCAGTCAATTTAAAACTTTGGTATTTTGTATTGGGGAAAATGGCTTAGATTTAGCGCATAAACTTGGTATTAACCCCGCACAAATGGTAAAAACTGCTAATTGGTTGGGTCCAATGTTAGTAGCTGCTAATGTTTTAGATATACAAGAAATTTTATTATTTGGTTATCACGGTAAATTAATGAAATTAGCAGGAGGAATCTTTCACACCCATCATCATTTAGCTGATGGTCGGCGGGAAATTTTAACCGCCCATTGTGCTATGCTGGGTTTACAACCTCCAGATATTCAAGCTATTTTTCAAAGTCCAACAGCAGAAGCAGCATTAAATTATCTGAGAACTCTAGATAGTAATACTGGCAGTAATTGGGTAAATCGTGTTTATAATGCCATTACAGAAACTATAGATACTCGCTGTCAAGAATATATTAATAGTCATAATCAGAAAAATTATCCATCAACTGTTTGTGGTTCAGTTCTATTTGATAGAGACCGACATATTCTCGTGAAAAGTAAAACTGGTTCTATTTTATTGTCGAAATTGTGTTGATTAGGACTTTACTAGACAAAATTCCGGTTTAGGAAAAGTGATCGTAAGAATTTACTCATGCTGAATGTGGGATTTACAGCCTTACTCAAAAATTAGGAATTGGTTTGTAAATAATCAATTGCGGCTGCTAATTTGTCAGGATAACCTTCAGCAAATCTTTCAAACCATAATCCTTCTGATGATAATGGATCTAATTTAGCTAACCATTGTTTAGCAAGTTTTTGTAAGGCCTTTTTTTGTTCAGCTTGAAGTTTGGCTTGACGAATTTTCTCCTGTGTTAATTCTTCTTGTTTTCGCAGTTGTTCAGCCGCATCTTGTTCTGCTAAATCAGCTTTTACATCTGCTAATAAATTATCTACAAATACATCAGACTTGGTAGCAGGTGAATGTATAAATTGAATGGGAGGTAAATTATATTGTGATCCTGCTTTATTTTCAGCAAAATCAGCTTGTACTTCTGATAATAAGTTATCTATGAATATATCTGATTTAGTATCAGGTGAAATCAAGTTAACTGGGGTTAAATTATTTTGTGGTTCTGTGACTTTTGGTTTTGTATATTCAGTTTTAATTTCAGATAAAAGCTGATCAATGGAATCCATATCTATAATCCTCTGAAAAATATATTACCATCAAAGTAGGGTGGGCATTGCCCACCAAACCCTACATATTAATCATTAATCGCATTAAGTAAAACTTCTGATAAACTCATATCTTCCATATCATCCATTGTGATAGTGTCGCAAATATCAAACTTAGCACCTGCACTTTGTAGTTCATCATCTAAGATTTTCAAAAAGCGGGTAGCTTGAGGATCATTACCAACTTGAATAAAGGAAATAGCTAGTTCTTCATCTTTATCCAGACGACGAGAAGCTTCAATAATTACCTTCATGACTGCTTTGCGATCATCTGGTTCACCATCTGTAACTACTAAAATTGTTTCTCCATTTAGTTGAGTTGTATTGGAGGTTTTGCGTTGAAAATAATTATCTGTAGCGTGTTTTAAAACACCAGCTAAATCTGTTGTTCCCGAAGGATCATTTTCTTGAAAAATCTGTAACACTTTGGCAGATGTGACATTTTCATAACGTTTAAATCTGCCAGAAAACAAGTAAATAGTAATGCCATCTGGATCAAATTGTTCACATTTACTTGCTAAGGCAAAAGTAGATTCTTGTGCTGTTGCCCATCTAGTTCTCCCACCTTTTTGATCTGGGGTAGCCATGCTACCACTTTTGTCAATAATTAAGGTGTAATCACGGTTTTCTAGCATGACTAAACTCTCCAGATATTAGTAATTTTTGTTAATTAATCGGTGATAGCATTCATTAAAACATCAGCCAAACTCATGTCTTCTAAATCATCTAAAGTAATGGTGTCACAAATATCAAATTTTGCCCCAACACTTTGTAATTGATCATCTAAGGCTTTAAGAAATTTGGTTGCTTGGGGATCTGAACCAACTTGAATCATGGAAATTCCTAATTCTTCATCTTTTTCCATTTGTTGGGTAGCACGGATGATGATTTCAAATACGGCTTTGCGATCATCTGGTTCCCCGTCAGTAATAACTAAAATGGTTTCTCCATTAAGCTTTGTTGTCCCAGCCGCTTTGCGCTGAAAGTAGTTATTGAGGGCATCTTGGAGTACACTTCCTAAGTTAGTTGTACCTGCTGGATCATTTTCTTGAAATATCTGGGCTACTTTAGCAGCAGTAACATTTTCATAACGTTTAAATCTGCCGGAAAAAACGTAAACTGTAATGCCATCAGGATCAAATTCTTCACACTTTCTGGCTAAAGCAATGGTAGATTCTTGGGCTATCTGCCATCTACTTCTACCACCCGCTTGGTCAGGTGTGGACATACTGCCACTTTTGTCAATAATTAAGGTATAGTCTCTATCGCTCATCATAATCTTCCTTTTGTGATTTTTCTACCTCTATTTTAACTGTTAAGTATGAATACAGCATCATCAATAGTAATATTTCTTCAAGTTAATAGGCAAGAGGCACAACAAAGTAATTAATTATTAATTACTAGCTTTTGACTTAGGGTAAGCAATGCGTTTGTGATGGAATTGTTGCCAAACATCTACAAAGATTTGGGCAATTTTTGGCATTTCTTCTCTTGTCAATCCTGAATCTATTAATTGTTCATCCTGCCATTTTGCTTTGAGAATATTATTGAGCATATTTAATGCTTTTTCTGGAGTTGCATCTTTGAGACTGCGTAATGCAGCTTCACAAGAATCTGCTAACATGACGATTCCTGTTTCCCGTGATTGGGGTATGGGTCCATCATAGCAAAAATCGGCTTTATCTACGATGATATGCGGATTTTCTTGGGCTATTTGTTGGGCTTGGTGATAAAAATAGGCGATCGCCATTGTTCCTTGATGTTCGGGAATAAAAGCCTGAATTGCCGTTGGTAAACTGTGTTTCTTAGCCATTACTAACCCTTCGGTAACGTGCTTTTTAATCAGTTTCGCACTTTCCCAAGGATCTTTAATTTCTGTTTCATGTTTATTAGGACTGCCAATTTGATTTTCAATAAATCCCAGAGGATCGTGCATTTTCCCAATGTCATGATATAGAGTTCCTGCCCTGACTAACTCTACATTACATCCCAATTGTTTCGCCGCAGCTTCAGCTAAAGTTGCTACTAATAAAGTATGTTGAAAAGTTCCTGGAGTTTCTGTCGCTAGTCGCTTTAATAATGGGCGGTTAGGGTTAGCTAATTCCGCCAAGCGGATGGGGGTAATCACATCAAATAGTGTCTCTAAATAAGGGCTTAAACCCAAAGCCACAACACTCCAAGATAAGCCAGATACAGCAAATAAACCTGCTTCTTGGAAGATATACCAACCTGCACCAAATACCCCACCAGTGAGGATTTTTAATAATAAGAATACTCCACCTTGGGTTAAGGCAGTGATAACACCTAATAAGGCTAATTCTTCACGCGATCGCAATCTATGCGCTACATAACTACTTAACATTCCTCCCGCAGCCCCAGCTAGTAATACCAAAATATTTGTATCTGTGGTAATTGGTAGTACAAACGACAATAGCCCCACCACTGTCATCCCTATAGTTGGGCCGTAGAAACTGCCTAATAATAAACCAATGGCACTCCAGGTAGTATAGGGTAAACTCATGGCTAAAACTCCGGGAACAGTGAGGGTAAGTAGTAAAACTAATAGGCGATCGCGTTGTCGTAAATAGTTATGACTTTTTCTCTCTAACCAGATAAAAACTCCAATTCCTAGCGTAATAACCATAGATACAATTATTAAACCCAGCCAATTTACTTGGCGACCTATCAGACGATAATGTTCTAATATCTGAAATTTTCTGATTGTAATTTTTTCTCCTTTCCTAACAATTATTTCTCCTTTTTTTACCTGCATTATTACAGATGGTATTTTATTGGCTACCAGTTGACCTTGTTGTTTAGTTTGCGCTTCATCCTGTTTGATATTTGGCTGAAGTATAGCTAATAATATATTTGTTGCTAATGGTTCAGCTTCAGTTGGTACAGATAATTCAACTTGTAACCTAACTGCATTATTCACAATAGCTTGGGGTAATCCAGCCGATATACCTTGGGCAAGAATTCGCTCGGCAATTTTATTAATTCCAGTTTGTGTTTTTAACCAATCATTATCAGTTAAATCTAAAATAATAGGTTCTCTATAAATCTTCCTTACTTGTTGGCTTTCTATTTGTGATACTTGATCAACAGCTTGATGATATCTTTGCCTAACTTGCGATATTTGAGTCATCAGTTCAGCAAAATCATATTCTAATGCAGTAGCTTGATAAGCTTCCAGTTCTAATAATGATTGTATAAAAGACGCTTCATCACTATGATTTCCATGACCAGGCAAAGCTAATACTGGAAAACCTGATGAATTAGAGAGTTGTTTGCCATTTATTGAACTTGGCGGCAGTAATAAGAATTTTGAATTTTGTTTTTTTAAATTTTGTTTTCTATTATTTTCTAAAATTACTTTCAGCTTTTGCCATTCTGATTCAGGCAAAACTCTAAGATAACGTTGAGTAGGAATTGATAAAACTGAAGTATCCGCAAAGGGAAAAATACCAAATATCCCCCTAATTTGATTACCTTTGTCTAATATTTCTCCCAAATTCTCATTGATTTTCTCATTTATTTGGTGATCAATCATCAAAACTGGTACAGAACTATTGATGGCATTTTGTCGTTTCTGTTCCGTCTCTTGTCGATCTTCAATATTATTCGTATAGGGAGCAATAAATGTTTGTAAAGCAATATAATCAACCTTCATTCTGGGCTGATTATATAAGTCATGACCCACCACACTTGTTAGCGATAATATTGCCAACACCAAAATTATTGAGGAGCGTTTTTGGTGTACCCATCTGAAAATAACTTGATCAATACTACCCGTTTTCCTAAGTAATTTAACAGTTAGTTTTTGTGTCTGCCTCTGTTTACCTTGTTTTCCCTGGTGACTATGTGCTGATAAATACAGAAGTAGATTTTTGAAAAAATTCCTATGCAATTTCCGTTGGCACTTTCCTTGACGGAATAGGATTTTATACTGTCGCTGCCATTGTCTTACTTGTTGACTCAAGGACTGCAAAAATTGCTGCGTTTTCATCTTTCCTGCCGCGAAATACCTCAAATATGCCTAATGCCTCCAACTCCCGCAGGGATACGTCACCCAAGCTGCATCAAGGTTAGGGAGGGATAGCAGATTGCATTTAATCCCATTCAGAATTAAATACAACAGTCTCCAAGTTTACTATACGATTAATTAATTCCATTCTTTACTGAATCATCATCAGTTCAACGGAAACGTATAATATGAGGAGCAGCAAAAATAGTATATCCTGTCTCTACAAATTCGCCACAATTATTGTTAAAATCATATACCCCAGCCCACACGGACATCATCCTATCAGCTAATTGTAATATTTGAGCAAAACTCTCCAGTCCCCATCCAGGGGCGTTGATGACTGAGGGGAAGATTTGCCAATTTACAGGTATACCCACTGTACTATTATACGCGCCTGATAATGCTCCCGCGATCGCACCTGTAACATCTTGATTCGCAAAATTATGATTTTTATTAGCTCGTAATATGGTCAGGGGAAAGTCTTCTAGGGTACTCAGAAAGCAGTAAAAAGCTAAACCAATATTGCTAGTTAATTTTTCTGGACTACTTAATTCCCCTCTTGCTGTTTCTAATCCCGTACCTTTTTTTAATAAATTATTGACTTTTATTAATTGTTGTGGTAATAGAGTTGATGTTTTATCTAAAAAACTAACCGTTTCGGAAATGAGGGTATGGGGGTTAAGTTTTTCATTGAGGGATTGAGCGATTGCATATCCGATAATTAAACTAACATCTCTTACTATCGGCTCATTTTGCCAATTCAATATTTTTTGCACTTCCAGGATATTTTCTCTCATTTTCCCAGTATCTTCATGAAAAAACATCACCACCGGTAATGTAGCCAGAATTATTTGTCCCCAGGAATTAATATTTGTTTCTAATTTAATACCTGCTTGTTGTTGACGCTTCAACCAGTCATTTACATCCAACTTACCCAAACTGATTAAACTTTCCGTACCCAAAACGGCAACTTTACCCAAATTGCAATTATTTGGGTTAGTTAAACTTTCTCCTAAAAACGCTCCTAGAAAAGCACCCCTAACCCGACTGACGAGAGAATAACGCATAATTTTCCAGTGATAATAGGTGATTACTTCCTATTACCCATTACTGCCTTAAAGATAGCAACAGATCAGGTAGTTAGGACATCAATTATAGTTAGAACACACGGCTAACACCAACGTGTTAACGTACCGTAAATATTCATGAAACTCAGTCCAGAACAAGGTTTTACTCCTGACTCCTGACTCCTGACTCCTGACTCCTGATATAATACACCAGTGCTTGTAAGCCTAACAAATAACTTTGAGCGCCAAAGCCACTAATTTGACCAATTACCACTGGTGCGATATAAGAATGATGGCGAAAATCTTCGCGACAATAAATATTACTCAGATGTACTTCAACAGTAGGCAAATTAACAGCAGCGATCGCATCTCGCAAAGCCACACTAGTATGAGTATAAGCCCCCGCATTAATAACAATCCCCTGATGTTTCCCTAATGCTTCATGAATAGCATCTACTAAAACCCCTTCATGATTTGACTGCACGGGCAACACTCCCGCTTGCAGTTCCATAGCTTTGGACTCTAACAAGCGATTAATTTCTGCCAAGGTTAAAGAACCATAAATGCCGGGTTCTCTGAGTCCTAGCAAATTTAGATTTGGACCGTGCAGCACAAGAATACTTAAAGCTGGCAAATTCAACTCTCACACCTTCAAGATTTTAGCGACGACGCATAGAACGTTCGTGTATAGGAATCGGAATCAGTTCCGGTTCCGGTTCAGCTTCTGGACCTAGCAGACTATCAATTAACTTCCGAGCTAATTCTTTCAGCTTTTCCAGCACTTTTTCTATATAATCCATTAAACTGACCGCTCCTGAGTGAGATACTACCTCAATTTTATTTAACCGGGTCACAGAAACCGGCGTATCATCGCACCTTTAGCCTTTATGGGGTTGACACATTTCCATAAGAATGGTATTAGATACCAGGAAATTTTAATTTTGTGTTCTCCCTTACTTATTAGATTATCACATCATTAATTCGTAATGGGTAATTGGTGATATGAATTCAGGAGTCACCGAGTCACCGAGTCAGAAGAAAGAAGGAATAATATCTTTAACTTAACTTGCAGCGTCTTTCTTTTTGCCTCTAGTAGTTGTTGATTTAGTAGTAGTTGTTGACTTAGTAGTGGATTTAGTAGTTTTGCGTGGAGATTTTGTAGATGCTTTGGCTGAAAGTAATTCGATAGCTGTAGATAGCGTGATATTTTCTACTGATTCACCTTCGGGAATACTGGCATTGGTTTTCCCATGTTTAATGTATGGACCATAGGGACCATCATAGATATTAACTGGTGCATCATCTTCTGGATGTGTACCCAACTCCCGTAAAGCTTCTTTTGACTTACTCTTAGCAGCAGCACGCCCTTTTTTGGGTTCTGCCAATAATTCCAAAGCCCGATTCAACGAAATTGTCAAGACATCATCTGTAGATTTTAAGGAACGGTAATCTTTCCCCTCCTTCCCTTGGTCATGGACAACATAGGGACCAAAACGTCCTAAACTAGTTTGGATTTTGCCACCAGTTTCTGGGTGAGTTCCTAAGGCACGGGGAAGGGATAATAAACCAACAGCTATGTCTAAAGTGATTGTTTCCGGTGTCACACCTTTGGGAAAGGAAGCTTGTTTAGGTTTGGGATTTTCCTCAGTTTTATCGCCTAATTGCACATAGGGACCATAAGTACCAATTTTGATATAAATTGGTTCGCCAGTTTCCGGGTGACGACCGAGTTGGTCAGGTCCTACGATTTTTTGTTTGAGGAGGATTTCCACCTGTTTGGGGCTTAGGTCAGCCGGGGTGAGATTTTTAGGAATAGAAGCCGTAATTACTTCCTCACCATTGGTAACTTCGATATAAGGCCCATACTTACCAATCCGAACTTTAGCATCTAAATTTTCTAGTTCGACAGTTCTGGCTTGACTAGCATCAATTTCAGTTTCCCTTTCCCTCACCAAAGTTTCTAAACCTTGTTCACCAAGATAAAATTTCTTTAAGTAAGGTAGCCATTTTGCTTCACCTGTGGCAATTTCATCCAAGGTTTGTTCCATTTTGGAGGTAAAACTGGGGTCAACAATATCGGGAAAATGTTTTTCCAGTAAGTCAGTGACAGCAAAGGCGGTGAAAGTGGGAATTAGGGCATTATTCACCAATTGGGCATAATCTTTATCAATGATTGTGCCAATAATGCTGGCGTAGGTACTAGGACGACCAATACCTTCACTTTCTAAAGTCTTCACCAAAGTTGCTTCAGTGTAACGGGCAGGAGGTTGGGTTTCATGTCCTACGGCTTCGAGTTCATTGCATTTAGGATGATCTCCAACTTTAAGAGAAGGTAAAATTACTTCCTGGTCTTCTAAAGCGGCTTCAGGATCATCTGAACCTTCTACATAAGCACGGAGGTAGCCAGGGAAGTCTATGCGCTTACCAGAAGCACGAAAACCAGCGTCTTCCACCTGTATTTGGACAGTAACTTGAGTTTGGCGAGAGTCAGCCATTTGACAGGCGACTGTGCGTTTCCAAATCAAATCATAGACAGCAAATTCCCGTCCACCTAAACCGGTATCTTGAGGGGTGCGGAAACTGCTACCAGCAGGACGAATGGCTTCGTGTGCCTCTTGTGCGCCTTTAGACTTGGTGGTGTATTGGCGGGGTTGAGGACTGAGATATTCTTTACCGTATTTTTGTTCTACACAACTCCGGGCGGCAGTAATCGCTTGATCGGATAAATGCACAGAATCTGTCCGCATATAGGTGATATATCCTTGCTCATACAAATTCTGAGCAACTCGCATGGTATCCCGGGCTGACAGACGCAATTTGCGGTTAGACTCTTGTTGCAGTGTGGAAGTGGTAAATGGTGGCGCTGGTTTGCGAGTAACAGGACGTTCTTCCATATCCGTCACTGTCCAAGTTTTCCCTTCTAGGCGGGCTTTCAGGGCTGCGGCTTGTTCCTCGTTGAGTAAGACGACATTGCGACCTGCGGTAATTTGTCCCGTTGTCGAGTCAAAATCGCTGCCTGTGGCAACTTTTGTCCCTCTTAGAGCTATTAGCACGACGTTGAAAGGAGTTTTTTCTTGCTCCAGGCTGGCTTTTAAATCCCAATATGTACCTTCATGGAAAGCCCGCCGTTGGCGTTCTTTGGTGACTAATAACCGCACAGCTACAGATTGTACTCGCCCAGCAGATAACCCCCAGGCAATTTTTTTCCACAGCAATGGCGATAGGGTATATCCTACTAATCGGTCTAAAATTCGCCGAGTTTCTTGAGCGCGAACTAACTGCTCGTCAATGGTACGGCAGTCTTTCAAAGCTTTTTGAATGGCTTCTTTGGTAATTTCATGAAATACCATCCGCTTTGTCGGCACTTTCGGTTTGAGCAATTGGTATAAATGCCAACTAATGCTTTCACCTTCCCGGTCTTCGTCAGTTGCTAGTATCAGTTCAGTTACACCTTTTAAGGCTTCTTTTAGCTGAGTAACAATTTTCTTTTTGTCTTTGGGGACGACATAAATCGGTTCAAAGTCGGCTTCTACATTGACTCCAAGCTGCGCCCATTTTTCCCCTTTGACGGCGGCGGGAATTTCACTAGCCGACTGGGGAAGGTCACGGACATGACCCATTGATGCTTCTACCAGATAGTCTTTTGGCAGGTAGTTGCGAATGGTACGAGCTTTTGTGGGAGATTCGACGATAACGAGAATTGACATGGAAATTTAAAAAAAATAATAGCTATTAAGCTAAATAGTCAAGTTGGATTAATTTTTGGGAAATGTCAAGATAAAATATCGCACCTAAGCTGTGATTTGATCCTGACACAAACTGTCCAAAAGCGGGGAAATTCTCTCAACTTCAGGGACAGTGATTCTCGTGAGAATGACAGAAGCAAACTTTGAGAGTCAATTGTCAGTTATTTCCATCTTTAACTTATCTAGCGCGTATTTGGCGAGTATAGTTTGTAAAATATTCCTGAAATTTAATACTACAAGACTCAGAGTTGTTGAAGAGCGGGGAATATAAACAATTTAAAATTACTTTAATTTTCCCACTTGGTATTGAATCTCCAATTATCAAAACGATTCCTGCGGGGTGCTTCGCTATTGCCCATTTTTTACACAAAAGCGAACTGACAAGACTCTATGCAGTTAATTGCGATAAGGCGCGTTACATTTAATTAATACATCTTATACTATTTCACCGCGATCGCCTATGCTGTATGTTTTGGTATCACAACTCCTATAAAGCGGCCTTTGTCAACCAGCTAATCGGCATTTAATTGTAAAATACAATCATGGTACTAGAATTCAAGACTCAACGCAAGGTTAACAAGTAACAAAAACTACTACTGGCATAACACGCAGAAATAGCCAGACACGCTTGAAATCAAGGTTCAGCATTATATTAACAAGTATTAATACTTTTAATAATTTTGAATAATGTTGGGTAATATGAGCGTTAACCCAACTACTGAAGCTAAAAGATTAGGCATGAACCATTAAATATTGCCCATTACCGTTGTATTCACCATCGCAACTGGCAAAATTAGCAACAAACCAAATTAAATAAAACCGCCAAATGCGCCGAAATTTTGCATAATCAATCCCGTAATTTAAATCCTTGACTATCCCTTGAGAATCATCAAAGTTTTTGAGCCAATTAGCAAAAGTTCTAGAGTAATTAGAGCCATTAATATACCATTTATCAATAGTTTTCAGGTGTTGATTGTGGCTGGGAACTGCATCATATTTCCAGTAACGTCCGTGGGGAAAAATATATTTGTGAGTGAAAACACTGGATATATTATTAGGGGTGCGGACTGTGATAATGTGAATAAAAACCTTGCCATTATCTTTGAGAAAAGATGCCAGTTTTTGGAAAGCTTTTGTTAAATTACCTACATGACAAAAAACGCCAATTGAGAGAATTTTATCAAATTTTGTCTCAAATTGGGCATCGTTTAAATCTCCTTCATAGAGAGTAAACCGACCAGAATTCAGGTAACTTTCAGGATCTTGCATTTTCTGACGCATATATTCACATTGATGGTGACTCAAGTTAATTCCTGTAAACTTGACATGGGGAAATTTAGCAAGAATATAATTGGCTACGCAGCCCCAACCACAACCAAAATCTAAAATATTATCGCCATCTTTGATCTCCAATTTCTCAATCACATCATCAAGCATTTGCATTTGTGATTCTTCGAGATTGGCTGCTCCTTTTTCCCATAATCCCATACTGTATTTGGGATAAATGAGTTTTCCATTACCTAACATGGGATTTAGCATAGCTTGAGGCAAATCGTACTGAATCTTCATTAAATCCCTCGCACCTTCAGCGGTATGATCTGTTTCTGTTAATACCCATTCATAGGGTGCAAGCAGGGATGGAAAATACTTAAAAAAGACGGGCATACAACTATCAAAAAGCGATCTTAATACAGCATCTGGTACTTCCAATCCGTTGATATAAGACTCTGCTATTGCCATTTGCACCGTATTAACTGTACTAACTGCAAGGCGGGTTGCTCCGTAAGCAATAGGACTTTTGGTATGCACATTTCCTACGATAGGAAGATGTTTTTCAATGCTTTGTAAAATGGTTGATGAACTCATGTTTATATTGAATTTTAAAGATGCTGCTATTGTATATAAATAAAACCAAGAATATTGAAGAATAGATATTCCCTGAGATAGATATTAGGATGAAATAATAAATGAAAAATGTGGACAATGCCCACCCCAGAATAAGTATAATATTCTTATTGTGTCTACCTACTTAATCCTTAACTGAAATTCCCAGTAATAATGTATATAATTCATTCAAGATACAAACTTTCAAAGGTACGCCCATGAATTCCCGCGCCCTGCTATTAGTCAATCATCATTCTCGTCAAGGAAAAGAAGGTTACCAAGAAGCGATAAATTGTTTAAATGAACTGGGTTTAGAAATCATTACAGAATCTACAAAAAATCCTACACAATTGGGTGATGTGATTCGCCGTTACCAACAAGAAATTGATTTGGTGATTATCGGTGGTGGTGATGGTACTCTTAACGCTGCTGTAGGTGCTATAGTTGATACTCAATTACCTTTAGGAATTTTACCTTTGGGAACTGCTAATGATTTGGCGAGAACTTTAGATATTCCCAATTCTATTCCCCAAGCTTGTCAAATTATTGCCAATGGACAGTTGCGACGGATTGATTTAGGTTTGGTGAATGATAAATATTTTTTCAATGTTGCTAGTTTGGGTTTGAGTGTGAAAATTACTCAAAAATTAACTAAAGAGATGAAACGGCGGTGGGGAATATTTGCTTATGCTGCGATTGCATTTCAAGTAATTTGGAAATCTCGTCTTTTTAGTGCAGAAATTCGTATAAATGACCAATCAATTCATGTCAAAACTGTGCAAATTGCTGTGGGAAATGGTCGCTATTATGGTGGGGGAATGGCTGTAGTTCACGATGCAGCAATAGATGATCAAAGACTGGATCTTTATAGTTTAGAAATGGATCATTGGTGGCAAATTCTCCCTTTGCTTCCGGCTATGCGTCAAGGCCGACATATTGATTGGCCGAATGTCCGCGCCCTTCAAGGTCAGGAAATTACAGTATATACTCGAAAACCTCATTCAATTAATACGGATGGAGAAATCACAACCCATACCCCGGCTGTATTTCGAGTGATTCCGCAAGCGATCGCTGTTTTCGTTCCAGAAATATCATCTTAACTATAGATTTATCTAATTGATATGATTTATTTGATGATATCTTAATTCCTAAATTCTGCTGTATCTTAAGAAGACTACAATCATCATCACAAAAATCATTAGAATCATAGTTATGAATTTACGCTTTTCTCAAGAAATTAAATCTCTACTAGAACGTTTAAGTGAACAACCATTAACCTTAGGTGATATCCTCGCAGAAACCTCTGAACGGGGTTTTAGCTTGGTAATCACATTACTCGTATTACCCTTTTTATTTCCCATGCCTCCAGGCTTAACTAGTCCTTTAGGTGGTGCTTGCTTAATATTATCATTACAAATGGTTTTAGGGAGGCGATCGCCTTGGCTACCAAAAAAAATCGCTAACTTTAAATTTCCCAACGCTTTCGCCCAAATTATCTTACAAAATCTGCGTCGAGTCACTAAAGTAGTAGAAAAAATTGCCCGTCCCCGATTCCAAAAAATTGCTAATCATCCTTGGATTTGGCGATTTAACGGGCTGTGCATCTCTTGGTTAACAATATTATTAATTTCTCCCATTCCCTTTACCAATCCCATTCCCACTGTGGGGATTTTACTTTTGGCAGTTGCTACCATTGAAGCTGATGGTTTGCTAATGTGCGTTAGCTATATTGCTACTTTCTTAATTACTTTACTATTTGGCTTTATTGGTTATGCTTTATGGTTAGCCCCCAACTTACTCCCTGCTATGTTCAAATAAAATTTTTGACTTTCCGATGAAAATTTATTAGGATGTAAAGCCGAAATAAAAAACCCTTAGCTAAAAGCCAAGGGTAATCATTTAATTAAGGTGCATCTACTGTTTGAATATCCACCGTGGCTTCTACCATATCCGGATAATTTTAAGTAGGTGAACACAATAAAACTAAACTGTGTAAAGAAATGTAAAATCGCCCAAACCCTCTTCACTCTTGCCTCTTGCCTTTTGCCTTTTGCCTTGCCATAACGACAATTTTCAACACTCACCTACTTAGTATAATTTTGATTTTTGAATTGTTAACTTGTCTCTCGCAAATTATACCATCCATACCAATGCAGTACAGCTAACCATACTGCTGATAGTAAACTGGCAATACTCAAAGTTAACCCTGTAAAGGGAATTAATAACCCAAATACAGGTAAGACAACTCCAGCGATGGTACAAATAATTGCCGCTAAGGAAACACGAAGATTTGCACCTAAACCATAGCTTAAAGTTAATAAAATTAATGCAATCATCAACCAAGCTAATTCAGCATTAATTACCCGTGTCATGTAGGTTAAAGTTAGTAAACAAGCAAAGAAAATTCCCCCAGCAATCACGACATTTTTTAAAGTCATGGGTAGGGATAAATACAGCAGTAATATCCACCATAAAAACAAAGCTGGTGCTAACAATAATAACCTGGGAATAATGCCAGTTTTGCCAATGGGTTTAGTGCTAGTAAAAACACCAAAAGGATTTTTAACAGCCACATTTTCGGCAAAACTCCAAGTAAATTGCGTGCTTTTACCATCAACTTTAATATCATCAGGAATAATTCCACTAGCAAAATCAGCATTACTAAAATTAGCGATCGCTACCAGCCGAAATTTAGAAAGTAACTGATTTGTAGCACTATAAACCCAGCGTGGTCCACCATCAGCTTTATAGGTAACTTTAAAAGTAGTCTCTTCCCCCGGTTCTAAACGGAAAGGGAAACTATAATTGTCATTATTTGTTTGTTTTAAGATTGTGTTATTCCGTTCTACTTTATAACCCCGAAGGATTGTAGAACCATTAGGTGGTGGTACTTCCAAGAAAAAACTATTAATATCATTCAGTTGGTTAATAACTTTGTAATTAGCTGTGTAGTCTGTCTGATAAATAGAACTACGATTTTGGACATCTATACTTTGATTAATTTTAACTTGAATTTCTGAACTTGCTAAAGTTAGATAACGAGTAACTTTTTGTTTATCATTAACTTTAACTATTTTGCCATTAACTTGGGTATTATAAACATAAGGTTCTTCAGTAATATAGCGAACTTGAGGAGAAACTTGTTCCAGTTTATCACCTGCTACAGTAGCAGCAACTTGTGCCACTTTTGCCTGTTCCCAATAATGGTAACGATTGCTTAAAGTTGAACAGAAAAAAAAGCCAGTTACTAACAAAATTAAGATTAAAGCTAAATGCTGTAATCCCTGCAATAATTGGGAGTAACGAATTGACCATTGACCGAAAAAAACCGCTTGTTCTGTGGGATATCGTCGTAAAGAAAAACTAATTAAGGCGATCGCTACACCTAACGCTATAATTAAAAAAAATAATAGCAGTGAACCTTGGAGTAATTGATTACCAAATTGCAGTAATTCTTGGGGATGTGTTAAATCAGGTAAACCGGGAATACCTTTAGCGTCAACAGACATAAACAGATATTTGGGTAATTTTTAGACTCTGACACATTTAATATCACAAAAGTTGCTATAGCAGGGAACAGGGAACAGGGAATAGTCTCACCTATCTGGATATCCCCAATTTCCCATATCCGACAGGGAAAAATGCAACTGTTTTGAGATACTATAAGCCAAAACCTTGCACCTTTTATCCTAAAAATCCACGAAACTCTTATTAATAAACGGTTTTAGCTTTATTCAGCAAGCCATAATTAGATAATGGATGATTGGTAATTGGTAATATTTGTTTGTTCCCTGTTCCCTGTTCCCTGTTCCCTGAAATAATTACAAATATGGCGATCGCTATTGATTTTGGTACAAGTAACACAGTTATCACTCGTTGGAATCCTGTCACACAGCAAGCAGAAACCCTGAATCTACCGGGGTTATCAACACAACAATTTCTCAACCCTCCACTGATTCCTAGTTTGGTTTATGTAGAAAATGCCAGCTTGGGAACAGTTATAACTGGACAACAGGTGTGCGATCGCGGTTTGGACACAAAAACCGATACCAGATTTTTCCGTAACTTTAAACGGGGAATCGGTGCAGATATTCAGGGGTTTTTACCAGAACTAGATGGTAAAAATATTACCTTTGAACAAGTAGGAAAATGGTTTTTAAGCAAGGTAATTCAAGAATTAGCACTACTTGAAGGAAAAATAGATTCCTTGGTTTTGACTGCACCTGTAGACAGCTTTGAAGCCTATCGTTACTGGTTAGGGAAAGTTTGTCAATCACTACCCGTCGAACAAGTGCGGATGTTGGATGAACCTACCGCTGCGGCATTGGGTTATGGTTTAACAGATCAAGGAACTCTCTTAGTTGTTGACTTTGGTGGGGGAACTTTAGATTTATCTTTAGTGAGTTTAGATCAAGGTACACAAGCCAAAACCAAACCTCTAGGATTTCTGCTCAAATGGGGTGATAAAAGTCTGGGTGAAGATTCTCAACAAAAGACTAAAACAGCCCGTGTCTTAGCAAAAGCAGGGCAAAATCTAGGCGGAAGTG
Source organism: Nostocales cyanobacterium ELA583 (assembly GCA_037131225.1). Classification (GTDB taxonomy): domain Bacteria; phylum Cyanobacteriota; class Cyanobacteriia; order Cyanobacteriales; family Nostocaceae; genus Dolichospermum. Next base: position 30,474 of record JBAXRM010000010.1, read on the forward strand.
ATATTGATAATTGGATAGTAGATTATTTTGCTAAAACCCAAGGATTACCCGTTAGTTCTCTCACCACGAGACTAGCAGAACGGTTGAAAATTCAGCTATCTCACCAAAATAAAGCCAGTGAAGTTTATTTTAATGATCAGACGTTTGAAAGTTATGAAATGGATCTTGATCGTTATACCTTTGAAAATATTTTGAAGGAAAACGGATTTTTTGATAAGCTGCATGATGTGATGATGACATTGTTACAGCAAGCACGACGCTATGGGATGGAAATTGATGATATCAATGCAGTATTATTAGTGGGTGGAACTGTGCAATTGCCAGTGGTGCAAGCATGGATAGAACAATATTTTGAACCAGAAAAAATCCGCCGTCAACTGCCTTTTGAAGCGATCGCTCATGGTGCATTACAAATTACTCAAGGCATAGAAGTTAAAGACTATCTTTATCATAGCTATGGTGTGCGTTATTGGGATCGTCGTAATCAACGTCATAGTTGGCATCCTATTATTAAAACTGGACAATCTTACCCCATGACTCAACCTGTAGAATTAGTTTTGGGTGCTTCGGTGGAAAATCAACCCAGTATTGAGTTAATTGTCGGGGAATTAGGCGCAGAAACGGGAGGAACAGAGGTATACTTTGATGGCGACCGTTTAATTACTCGTCAGTTGAATAGTCGTGCAACCACTGTTAAACCCCTTAATGATACAGCAAGTGCCAGTAAAGTTGCCAAACTTAGACCTCCAGGAAATCCGGGAAGCGATCGCATTAAAATCTATTTTCAAATTGATGAACAACGGTTTTTAAGAATTACTGTTGAGGACTTATTAACGAATAAAATCCTAGTAGAAAACCAACTTGTGGCACAATTGAGTTAAATATTGATAATTGTGATTTTTCCCATAGCTAACCTCCGTCAACATCATGGCTGACGATGACAGTTATATGATATAATTCCAAGATAGTTAGAACGAGAGGTCTATTATGTTATCAACAGATATTAAACCAGAATCAATCATTAACAGAATTGAGCGCATGGTATCTATGTTAATGGAAGAAGACCCTATATTTAAAGAGGATCTTAATTATGTAGAAACAGTCAAACATATACTTGAAATTGTTCAAGAGAATTTAACACTGGAGAGATTTAACAATATGTCTGACGACAAGTTAAAAGAAAATTGCAGTTTTGTCATGTCGTCAGAAATTTTATCCAAAATTGGAAAAGAGTTCACACCTGAACAAATGGCAATTTTTGATGAAGCAATTAAACGAAAATAGGTAATTTTATGAGTTATTTATTAGATACTAATATTGTTTCTTTAGATATTAAAAACGATTTTAAGATCCAGAGGAAGTTAGAAATACTGAAATTCGAGGAAGTAGGTATTTACATTAGCTGCATCACCTATTTTGAAATTAGGAGAGGATTTTTAGCAGTTGATGCTCCTAAGAAAAGAGAAAGATTTAACAAAATTTGCCAAAAGTATCCGATTATTTTTTTAGATGATTTGGCAATTTTAGAAAAAGCGGCGGAAATTCACGCTAGTTTAAGATTAAGAGGTTTACCAATTCAAAGTGAAGATGTTTTAATTGCTGCAACTGCAATGATTAAAGATTTAACAGTTGTTTCTAATGATAGTGATTTAACCAGAGTTGATGGTTTAAGTTTAGAGAATTGGTTGTTGTAATATCATCATCGTGTACATCCTTAAATTAGTGGATATCCTGATAGCGCAGTGTGGCGTAAGCCATTTCTGACAATTATCTTGATTTTGTTAGGTTTCATTTCATTCTACCCAATCTACAAATTACTAATAACAATCTAAACTTAAACTAAATCCTAATAATATATTTTCACCTAATAATGTTGTTGGTAAATTTCGTAATTCTACCTCTTTTCCTAACCGATAAATTTCTACTTGTTGCTGTTGTGGATTAATTAACCATGCCAATTTTACTCCTGCGTCCATATATTCTACCATTTTCTCCCGCAGGGTTTTTAAATCATCGCTTGCTGACCTTAATTCTATGACAAAATCCGGTGCAATAGGAGGGAATTTACGTTTTTGTTCAGGAGTTAATGCTTCCCAACGTTCTTTTTTAATCCATGCAACATCTGGAGAGCGATTTCCCCCATTTGGTAACTTAAATATAGTGGAAGAACTGAAAGTGTAACCTAGACCAGTTTGACGATTCCAAATACCTACATCAATCATCAAATTTGATTCTCGATTTCCGCTTTCTCCTCCTACTGGGGACATAATAATTAATTCTCCGGTGGATGTCCGTTCAAATTTTAAATCCCTATTTTTTTGACATAGTTGATAAAACTGTTCATCGGTAAAATCAACTGTATTGAAGTTTAATTTTAAGGGACTAATAACCATAACAATTACCACAGTTAATGATAGTAATATCTCAATATTATCACAAATTTGTTAGATATGGCTCATGATTTATTGAACGCAGATGTAGCTTGCTTCCCTAAGGGTACGGAGATAAACACGGATGATTTTTTAAGACTAGAAAACACAACAAAATCCTTAAATCCTGGACATCCTGATATGGCTAACGCCACGCTTCGCTATCAGACAAATTAACGCCCAGATACCCGCCAGATTTTGATATACTAAAAACGGTTAGGAACTTTACTTTTTCCTGACGAAAAAATTCAGTTCAAAGCCTCTCCCCATTTACCCCCATTTACGGGGAGAGGTTTGGAGAGGGGTCAAGTTTTAAGCCGTTTGTAGTATAGTATTGTCCCCAGACGTTGCTGATTTGAGGTATGAAAATAATTTTCAATAATCTCAAAACCCTTGTAGAGCCGTTCCATAGAATGTCTCTACATCTAAATTCATACTTGGTTTCAGCAACGCCAGAAAAAACCCTTACTCAACCACTACTGTAACCTCTGCATAAGGGTTCTTGCTTGTGCCGTAATTTCTTGCCAATTTCCCTGTAACACTGATGCTTGCGGAAATAATTCCCCACTCAACCCTACGGCTACTGCACCAGCTTCTAAAAAAGCCTGAGCATTTTCTAACATTACACCCCCCGTAGGGATTAAGGGAATATGCCCAAGCGGTCCTTGTAGACTTTTGATATAGCTAGTTCCGCCCACAGCTTGTACAGGAAAGACCTTTACACAACTTGCGCCATAATTCCAAGCGGTAATAATTTCCGTCGGTGTCAATGCACCGGGAATCATCGGGATATTTTGAGCGACTGCGGCTTTAATCATGTCTGGATCAGTGTGGGGACTGAAGAGAAATTGCGCCCCACAAGCGATCGCATCTTGTAACTCTTGGACATTAAACAACGTCCCCGTACCAATCATACAGTTAGGTAATTGGTTACGGAGTTGGGAAATTAATTCCGGTGCGCGATCGCAATTCCACGTAATTTCAATTAACCCCATTCCCCCAGACGCTACAGCTAAAGCCATTTGTTCACCCCATACCATCTTTGGGGCGCGAATAACAGCGATCGCTCGATGTATTTTTAGCTGTGACAACCAAACTTGATTAGGCATTTTTATCTATAGAACTTAAACAAGATTAATTAAATGGGGAAGACATCATGAAAATGCGTATAGTCAACGTAACGATGTCCATCAGATGTATGGTAGATAACATCTACAAATTGATGATTCCACAAAATCTCATTACCAGCATAACTATGACGTGCATGGACAATCTGTGTCACAGTTTCATCAATCCCACTTACTGAAATCATCAACAAAGCCTGAGTTAGACTTAATAATTCCGCAGTCATGCCGTAGAGAGGGCTAGACTCATCAATAATGTGCATCACTGTCCAAGACAAAGAAAAGCTAGGTGTTTGATTTCTCACATTTGCTGCAATTAGTTGGCTTTTCTTCATGGACTGCCTCGCATTCCTCGACTGCGTATAGTTTTCGCTCTGCTTTTGCTCTTTTTACTGTCAGTTTTAATGGCTTTTTCTTGACCTTATTTTCTTTGTCTGACTTGACCCCAAATCCATTCTTCGATGGCGGTATGGATGAATTCTTTGAGTTTTTGTTTAGTTTCTCTTCTAGCTCTTCGATTCTTTGTTTTGTCTCTTTTCTCTCTTCCAACAGAATCTTTAACACCTGCTTAATGCTCTCAGGTGTTGTTTCCAGGTCTCTCAATGGGACTTTTATTCCGCCCAGCTCAATTTCTTCAATCATATTTTCTACCCTACATGATCTTATCTCCCCTGATCTTTAATTTTTGTTAACCCTTGGACGGTTACATTTAAATTTCATGAGCAGTAAGTAGGTGAACACAATAAAACTAAACTGTGTAAAGAAATGTAAAATCGCCCAAACCCTCTTCACTCTTGCCTCTTGCCTTTTGCCTTTTGCCTTGCCATAACGACAATTTTCAACACTCACCTACTTAAGTAAAAGTCTAGTGAATGGTAGGATAACTAAAGATAAATCTATTTAATTAACAATGAATCGAATTTTTTGGATTACTGCTTTAATTGCTTTTATTAACTCTCTGAGTTTTACAATTTTAATTCCCATAATTTATCTTTATGGTAAACAATTTGGTTTAACTGATTTCCAAACCAGTTTATTATTTTCCACATACTCTATTGCTCAATTTTTTGCCACTCCCGTAATTGGTAAACTCTCTGACAGATTTGGGCGGAAACCATTATTAATAATCAGTTTAGCAGGAACAGTGATTGCTAATACCATAGCCGGAACTGCCACAACAGCAACATTACTATTTTTAGCCAGATTTTTAGATGGTATCACAGGCGGAAATGCTTCCGTTGCCCAAGCCGTTATATCTGATGTTACCAGTCAAAAAGATCGCGCTCAGGCATTTGGAATTTATGGTGCAGCAATGGGATTAGGCTTTGTTCTTGGTCCAGCGACAAGTTTAGTGGCACAGCAAGTTTCTTTAGGAACGGCATTTTTAGTTTCTGGTGCAGTTGCTTTAATAGCGATGTTAATGACCATGTTCTTATTACCAGAAACTCTTAAAAACAAATCTCCAAGGTCTGCAAATATCTTTGATTTAGGCTTAGGAAATTTAATTAAAGGTTTTGCTATGCCAGGAATTGGCATTTTATTATTCATTAACTTTTGTACAGGAACAACATTTACCATGTTTACCTATGCCTTTCAACCCTATTTCATTAAAGTTTTAGATCAAAATAATCAATCTTTAACACTTTTATTTCTCACATTTGGCACATTGGGTGTAATTATGCAAACTTGGGGAGTATCTGTTCTCCGTCGCAAATTTAATGTGGTAAAAATATTATTTTTAGGGTTATTTATTCGCAGTTTATCATTTGCGTTAATGCCTGTTTGGCCTAGCATTACTTATTTTGTTTTAGTTAGCATACTATTTGCGCTGTTTAATGCTCTAGTCCAACCTATGATTAGTACATTGATTTCTCTCAATGCTCAACCACAAGATCAGGGAACTGCATTAGGGTTAAGCGCATCTTATTTAAGCATTGCTAATGGCATTGGTCCAGTAATTGCAGGGATAATAGTTCAACAATCTCAACCTATCACTTATGGCTATCCTTTATATCTGGCAGGAATTTTAACATTTTTGGTTTTAGCTTTAGCCATAGCTACACGCAAAAGATACAGCACTGCTATTTGATTCTTGAAAAATACGTAGGGTGTGTTAGCGATAGCGTAACGCACCAAATCCTTGATATGGGCGTTCTGTCTTGGATTTTCTCACGCAATCTTGTCTCGCAGCTCGACTGGGGATACAGCATCCTTCTCTCATTCCTACTGTTCAGACTCCTGTACAAAATCCTAGACCCTTGATCTTTCTGTAGGCTATTGGACGGTTACGCGAATTTGTATCTTATTGCCAGATTTTTTAAGCAGTTAAGCTCATAATGAGAAAATTCATAATCTGTCAACTGCTTACCTGTGACTTGTATTAGTAAAATATTTCAAACATCTATTTAGAAAACCAGATGGAACTTTCTTATCTCTACAATAATTATCAACTGTATCCTTCTGATTTTCCCACTGTGCAAACTGATAAATATATTTTACGTCTAGCTGAGAATGCAGAAGAATTAGAATCTATTTTTCAATTGCGGTTTGAAGTATTTAACCTCGAACTTGGTTTGGGATTATCTAGTTCTAATATTGGTCAAATGGATCAAGATAAATTTGATAAAGTTTGTCATCATTTGTTACTCATTGCTAAAAATACAGGTGAAACAATTGGTACTTATAGAATGCTAACTTATACAATGGCTGCTCAATATCTAGGATTTGATGCGGCTGATATATTTAATCTTCACAGCATTCCTGATGCTGTTCTCCAATCTTCTGTTGAGGTGGGACGTGCCTGTATAGCCAAAAAGTACCGCAATAGTCATACTCTATTATTACTGTGGAAAGGATTAGCTAATTATTTAATTTGGACTAAAAAACAATATTTTTTTGGCTGTGCTTCTTTGCTTACACAATCCCATAAAGAAGCAGCTTATACGTTTAATTATTTAAAACAAAATAATTTTATACATCCTCATATTTTAGTCTGTCCTCATGCAAAATACTTAATAGAAACGCTACAAAATCATCCAGAGAAGCATAATATATCAATTCCTAATATTTTTCAAGCATATCTAACTATTGGAGCAAAAGTATGCAGTTTACCAGCCATTGATAAACAATTTAAAACTATTGACTTTTTAATTATTGCTGATATTGCTGATTTTACTCGATGGCATCATAGGAGAATTTAAGAGTCAGGAGTCAGGAGTCAGGAGTCAGGAGTCAGGAGTCAGGAGTCAGGAGTAACAATCTGTATTATCACAACTTATTAAAAAGTAAAATCGCCCAAAACTTCTTCACTCTTGCCTATTGCCTATTGCCATAACGACAATTTTCAACGCCAACATACTTATATGTAACCAAAAAATGCAAAAATTTGTCTAGTTAGATACAATTTATTAACATTAAGAGAAGTTTTGGAGAATACCGTGGTCTTATTAAAAGGCTTTGAAATTGAGATGTACACTGGCACGCCTCAAGGTGACATTGTGGGACTCTCGGACAAAATTATCGCAAGTTTAGATGGATTTATGCGTGAGCCGGATAGCCGTAACGTGGAGTATATAACTCAACCATCTATGAATTATGACAATCTGTTATGTGCTTTGCTACGTCCAAGAAAAGAGTTGCGGAATTATCTCCAAAGTTTAGATAATTATACTTTGATACCGGGTAGTACATTATCTTTGCAGGGAAGCAATTACTTTTTGCGTTCTGACCCCACCAATCCCTATCATGACTACATTGAACAAACTTATGGAACAAAGGTAGTTACTGCCAGCGTGCATATCAATATCGGTATCAGTGACCCAGAAATATTAATGCGTGCCTGTCGGGTGATCAGGATGGAAGCGCCTTTATTCCTGGCTATGAGCGCCTCATCTCCTTTTTTGGATGGTAAAACTACTGGTTATCATTCCACTCGCTGGGGACTATTCCCCCAAACCCCTGCCCATGTTCCCTTGTTTGCGAGTCATGCCCATCATATTCAATGGGTAAATGAACAATTAGCCACTGGGACAATGCAAAATGTCCGGCATTTGTGGGTATCAGTGCGTCCAAATGGCGATCGCCGTCCTTATGACCTAAATCGTCTAGAATTGCGAATTTGTGATTTAGTGACCGATCCTATTGCTTTGTTAGCGATAACCGCTTTATTAGAAGCGCGGTTAATCCAAATTATTAACAACCCGACTATTGATCCTTTAACTCAAAGCCCATTTTCTCTCGAAGAACTGATTAATTTAACAATGAGAAACGAAATGGCTGCGGCAACTGATAGTCTTGATGCTAAATTACAGCGATGGCAAGATGGTAGCAGTATTCTTGCTAGAGATTGGATAGCAGAAATCTATCAAGATGTTTGGAGTATTGCCAAACAACAGGGCTTTAGTTGTTTCCTATCCCCTTTGCAAAAAATCCTGCGGGAAGGCAATGAAGCTCAACAGTGGTTGCAGCTACATCAGGTTGGCGTTAATATTCAGCGTGTAATGACTCAAGCGATTCTTGCTACCCACGAACGGGAAACTGAACTAGAAAGCAAATTATGCTCATCTGTCACGGAATAGCAACAAGACAAGAGGGAATAGGCCAAAGTCAAGATCCTGATTTCCTCTATCTGAAATAATTAAAAAAAATAATCAATGGGAAATACTTTGTACATATTAAAAAAAACTATATATCGCCTCTACATTTTGGTAGATTTTTAGACAGCAAGAATTTCCCTAATATATAATCTAGATTTGAAAAAGATGCCCCAGATAGTTTTAGTCAACCCACAAATTCCTCCTAATACTGGCAATATTGCCCGGACTTGTGCCGCTACAGGCACGGAATTGCACCTGGTAGGTCCCTTAGGATTTGAAATTAGCGATCGCTATCTCAAACGAGCCGGGTTAGATTATTGGCCTTACGTTAAATTCAATTATCATGAATCCATAGAAACATTTCAAGATGTACATAAACAAAGAGGAGGTAGACGCTTAGGTTTTAGTGTCCGTGGTAATTTTAACTACATCAACTTTCAGTTTCAAGCGGATGATTGGCTGTGCTTTGGCAGTGAAACAGAAGGTTTACCAGATTCTGTCCTTTCCACTTGTGACTCTACCTTGTATATTCCCATGTATGAACCCGGCGTTAGGAGCTTGAACCTATCAGTCAGCGTGGCCATAGGTTTATTTGAATGTCGTCGGCAGTTGGGATATTTACAATAATTTATATTCACCAATCAAAATCTGGGATTAAGTGTGATAGAAACATATTTATCAGATCCATTACGCCAAAATCTGTTAAAATAATGTTGTATAACGTACTCTAAAAAAAACTATATGGTGATAAATACTGATAAGCCCCCTTTAAAGTAACATAAGAAATTTGTATAGATATTTTCAGGGTGATCCAACGACCGAAGATAGACTTTAGTTAGTTCTGGGCTAATGAATCGCAAAAGATAAAATTACCGAAAACCTTTACTTCCAATGATTAGGATAACTTTGTATTCAGAAATACAACAAAAAGAAGGAAAAAGTTGCAGGTGTTGTATACGGTTGTTTTTTAGGGAAGAATAAACGTAAAGTCTGATATTGATAAAACGGATTTAGTCAAAAGATCTTGAAAACGTCTATAGCGGGATCACTGCTTCTGCATAAATCCTAGAAGCTCATGAAGTAATAGAGACAATAGAGCTAGCCAAGTTATGATATTTGTTTAGTTCTGTGCTTTTACAGCGAAATGAGTTGTAGATGACTATCAAGGTCAAGAGTGAAAATTTTTGGTTGGTGAGGAGTGACTTAGACAAGACAGCACCAAAATTTTAGGGTTTACCAAGGTGTAAAACTTGTTTGAATCAGAGAAGCACGTTAATCTTGCGTAAGTGTCTCTGGTGAATGCGATCTTGATATATGGTTTGATGTCAGATCAATCATGAATTAATATCCAACTTAAAAATCAAGATCAGTTAAACGCTAGTGATCATTAGGAGGTCGTCTTTGAAACGAGCATTAAAAAAAAGAGAGCAGGCTGTGTTGAACAATAACCCCAGTGGCGATGATGCCTCAGTAGAGCAAACAAATTATGAGATCAATCCCAAAATGACCCGCCGGGCGCGGACTCATCGGGCGGCTATGATTGGCTTGGCAATATCAATGGGAGCAACCAGCCTTTTGGTGACTCGACAAAGCGATCAAGCCCAAGCAGCGGCTCCTGTTGGCAGTCAAAAAGCAGCTTCAACAATGTCGGCTGTTTCCGAGACTGAGATGAAATTTGCCACCACCAAACTGGAATCCCAAACCGTCAGACCAACAGGCGCGTTTGCCAATCCGGTTATGGAACCAACAGTAGTTTCACAAGTACCTGGGCTTGAAGCTAAATGGCAAATTGCAACCAACAGCATAGCCGTCGAAGGCACTGCATCCAACGTAATTTACTCAGCTAATCCGGCTGACAAAAATTCTTCACACTCACAATTAACACAGGGAGTGAGCGATCGCCCAGTTGAGGCAACATTACCAACTGGTAACCAACTACCTGAGACAACACCACAGTTGTCTAAAGTGGAAGAGGTTACTGGCAGTACCCAAAATTTGCCAGCAGGGGAGTTATCCACCAGTAATGTTGATGCCCAACTAAAAGCACAGCAAGAATTTGCTTTAAATCGCTTGCAGGAAAAGTCAAGCCGCTTAAGAAATAGTTTGGCTCAATTGCGGTCTCAACAAACCCAAGATTTATTAAAAACTGGTATTAGTCCAGCACAGCCAATTGCTGTAGCTAATAAATCCGTAGCAGAACCAGCAGAGAATTTGACCGATTCTCACCAATCCGAACTTATTTCTCGGTTGAAACAGAACAAAGAAACAAGTTCGACGATACAGCAAATACCCATACCTGCATCAGCCTCAACAAAAGTTGTCGCACAATTGTCTCCTTCAACCTATAAAGTTAAGCCCGGAGATACCTTAGCAGAAATCGCTAACAACTACGGTACTTCAATTTCTGAGCTAGTTAAAGTTAATAATCTAAGCGATCCTAATCAACTGCAAATTAATCAAAGGTTAGTTATTCCTACGGATAAGGTATTAGAAACCTCTAGCAAGGTAGATAATTCTTCTTTAAATACGCCTAGTTTTAACCCTAGATCATTTGTTGCTAACAATATCAGTGTTGCAATTCCCGCTCCAAAAGTAACAGAGCCGCTAGAACGGATTGAAACTCCTGCTACTGATAGTGTAACTATTCCAGTGCCAGTAGTGACAGGGGAGCAAGAACGGAATAATTATCCTCGTATTGCCAGCCGGATTAATGTTCCTGCACCCATAGCAGCGGATAACCAAGGACAGACTACTATTCCTATTGTTATTCCCAAAGCCCTACCTACTCCCAGTGACTCTTACGGCTTAGGTGGTGATGCTCCATTACCAAAAACTTTTTCCCAAAAGCAAGGGTTACAAAAACCCGTGCAAAAGGTATCTAAAGCCAAAGGTAGTGAACGTATCCGCAGCTTGCAAGCAGAAATTGAGAGATTGCGTTATAAATACCGCGCTCAACAAGCTGGTGTAGCTGTTACAGGTTCTGAAAACAATAGTGAGTCTGTTGCTGTTGAATCATCCAGTAATTCCGTAATGTCTCAGGCGAATGCCATCCAGATTGCTGTACCTCAAGCAATATTACCAACTTACAGCAATAAACTGCCTAAGACTCTAGTAACAGCATCTGCTTCTACCAACGAGCCAATTAACCCAGAATTCCTGCCTGGTACAACTGGCGCTAGATGGAATTCTCCCCGCAATTCATCTGGTATTAAGCTGACAGTGCCTCCCGCTCGTGCCAATGCGTCTGACTCTTTAGGAAAATTGCGAGGAACTTCTGTTTCTCCCGCTTTACCACCTATCGCAGCAGTGGATATTCACTTGCCTCAAACCACTGGAGATAATCCTAGTTTCCCATCTAATTCGACTACAGGCTACATTTGGCCAGCAAAGGGAGTTCTTACCTCTGGTTATGGCTGGCGCTGGGGCAGAATGCACAGAGGGATTGATATTGCTAACTCAACTGGCACACCCATTTATGCTGCATCTGCTGGTGTAGTTGAGAAGGCTGGCTGGAATAGCGGTGGTTACGGTAACGTTGTGGATGTCCGCCATGATGATGGCAGCTTGACTCGCTATGGACACAATAGCCGAGTTTTGGTGCAACCTGGTCAACGAGTGACACAAGGTCAGACAATTGCGGCTATGGGCAGCACTGGTTTCAGTACTGGTCCTCATAGTCATTTTGAGGTTCATCCATCTGGGAAGAGTGCTGTTAACCCTATCGCTTTCTTACCCGCTCGTCTGTAACTCCTAATTGTCTGGTTAATTGAGGGGGGTAAACTCCCTCTTTTTATGTTTGTGGCAAAAATTTGGAAATGGGGGGGTTGTCAAATCCAAATTTCTGTGCTAACTTAATATAAGTTGATAAAACAACGTGGCTTAGTAGCTCAGTTGGTTAGAGTACGGGACTCATAAGCCTGGGGTCGTCAGTTCAAATCTGACCTGAGCCATTTTCAAATTTATAATATTTTATTGCTAATAGCGGGCTTATAGCCCGCTATTTTAGTGCTTTAGCGCAATATTTTTGTACATCTCGCTTTAACTATTTAGTGAAGGGGGTAACACAAAGTAAAGCTGTTTTTGAGGAACAACTGGCACAATATGATAGATGGTTATTTTGGAGATAATGGGCAATTATTTTTGAGATTGAATTAGTTACTAATGATGGCTTAAATCTTCCTGTAGATGCCCTATTTGATACGGGTTTTGCAGGTTTTATGGCTATTAATACACAAGATTTAGATGGATTAGAATGGGTGTATGCTGGGGAGGAAATGTTACGGACTGCTAAAGGTGAATCAAAATTTCAAATTTATGTGGGTCAAGTGATATTAGACGGAAAGCAGTATCAAATTTCTGTTAATGTGGGTAAGGGAATTAATGAGATTTTATTGGGTTCTGAGTGGTTAAAGTTGTTGCGTTTGGTGGTGGATTTTCCAGAGGATATTTTGACTTTGGGTTGAATATTTTTATCTCACGCAAAGACGCAAAGGAAGAATCGCAAAGTTTTAACCTTGTGCAAAATCAGTAAATTGTCTGATATGAGGCGCTCTAAACGCTAAAACTATATCGCTTTTTGCTACTCCTAATTCTACCAATTCATTAGCTATACCTTCTTCAGTTAAATCTCTCTGAATCCAGATTTTTCCATCTTTAATATCTAAGTAGGTGAACACAATAAAACTAAACTGTGTAAAGAAATGTAAAATCGCCCAAACCCTCTTCACTCTTGCCTCTTGCCTTTTGCCTTTTGCCTTGCCATAACGACAATTTTCAACACTCACCTACTTACATGAATCATTGTACCATAGGTTCTATTTTCACCTTCCCAACCTATATGAACTACTAGATAGCGATTTCTTGGAATATCAAATATTAACTCGATTTCTGTTCCTTCAGAGCAATGACCGTCTGTATGTGTTGCTAACACTTGTTGTACTAATTCAGGGTAATTTAATTTTTCCATAACATTGGGAAGTGGTTTAATTTCTGCGATCGCTTTACCTGATTCGATGATAAGGTAAAGGTATCCATTGCAGTATAATCTCTTGTTTTAAGTCGAAGACAAGTAAACAAAGGCGTTGATTTTCTAATAATATTTTACCAATTGGTTCTTCAAATAGTTGTGATTTTCGTTTCGCGCAAAGAAAAAATAAAAACCGAAACAAAGGTTTTTAATGTTACCTATTGACAAATGACAAGGGTTACGTACAATAGTACGTAATATCATATTTAAATTAAATCAGCGTTTCTTGAAAACGCAGGTATCATGTCAATTGCAATTTTTAGCAATGCGTTCTCAGATGAGCTAATTACAGCCACTGAGTTGAATCGTCAACCTGGACGAATTCTAGACAAAGCTTATGAACATCCAATCACCATTACTCGCAATGACCAATCTTTTGCGCTGTTGCGTCGTGAGGATGTGGCTTATTTAGTAAAAGGGGTAACACAAAGTAAGGCTGTTTTTGAGGTGTTATCGGTGGCGTTTCGGTTGTTATTAGGACAAAAAATAGGTTATGAGCATCCTTATGGTTGGTTGAGCGTATTTGATGCTGATGAATTGCAAGATTTTATTAAAGAAGTGAGTGAGGCTTTTCGCTTAACTGATACTTCTAATGAGGCTTGGGATTTGATTGATACTATTATTTATGAATGGAAAGAAAGTTCTATAGCTATTATTAGTCCTGAGTTGGTAGCAGCTTTTAATGATGAAAATAAAGAGGGGAAATCATGTTAAAATTTATGTTCAAATAATGATAAGATTTGCAATTAAGCACAATTTAAGTTAAGATAATAACTAGAGTTCAAGTTAATAGTATGAATCACATAACATCAAAAAAAGTGGTAAGAAGAGGAAGAATTTTTCCTGAATTGACTATATCACCAGAAGAATTAGCTAGACGAGAAGCGGAAGATGAAATATTTTATCAGCGTTGTCGAGCAATTTTTGAGCGTGTCCGTCCTGAATATATTGAAAGTAACTATGGTTGGTATATTGCTATAGAACCAGATAGTGGTGAATACTTTCTTGATCAAGATAATATTCAAGCTCATAAAAAAGTCCTTGAGAAATACCCAAAGGCTAAGAATTATGTGTTTTGCTTAAATGAAACAGGAACGACTGGGAGAATATGATTCAGGGAAATTTTGGTAGTGAGGGGCAGCTATTTTTTGAGCTTGATTTGATTACTGCTGATGGGTTAAATCTACCTGTGGATGCGATGTTAGATACAGGATTTACCAAGTTTATGGCAATTAATACTCAAGATTTGGATGGACTGGATTGGGTTTTTCTTGGTAATGAACCTATGCAAACAGCACAAGGTGAATCAAGGTTTAATATCTATTTAGGTAAGGTAATATTGGATGGTAAGGAATATGAAATTCCTGTTCATGTGGGGGATAATATTACAGAAGTTTTATTAGGTTCTGAATGGTTGAAATTTTTGCGTTTGGTGGTGGATTTTCCAGAGGATATTTTAACTTTGGGTTGAAGAGTTTTTTCTCATGCAAAGACGCAAAGGAAGAATACAAAAAATTTAACCCTCTGCAAAACCAGTAAACTATAAAGTTATGAAGCTATTTGATAAATTACAGGTTTATATCTTGCTTCAGGAATGGGTTTACCTGTTATTTCCGACATAAATAACAGCTAAATGGAAAATCAACATGAAAAAAATTTTCAACTTGACATAAAAGTAAGTTTGCAACAAAGAAACAATAAAGGATCATCAGTAATTAACCAACCATCTTTTTCTAAAGCTAACCTAACTGCATTGTGAAAAAAATCTTTCGCGGACATATAAAGTTAAAGTGATCATGTTTAATTATGTTACTTCCCAGTCTTGTAATTGTAATTGAGGAATGCGGGAAAACTCCCTCGTATTGTGTGTAACTAATATCAAATTATTAGCTAAAGCAATAGCAGCAATTTGTAAATCATAACCACCAATTGGTGTTCCTTTGCTAGTAAGTTCAGCACGAATATTACCGAAAATTATAGCTGCTTCATCATTAAAGGGTAAAGAGACGAATTTATCAAGAAATCCTTGTTGTAATTTTAAATTACTCTCCGGTTTAGCACTCCGCATAGCACCATAGAATAATTCACTTTTGACAATGGAACAAACTGCAATAATAGTATTTATATAGAATTATCGCTATTCCAATAAGTAATTTCAATTGAAATTTTTGGAGTAGCTTTTATGTAAATATTGAACTAAAATTATTTATTGTTGAATTAAAGGATAGTCATTATCCATAAACTACCCTATCTTCCCCCGTACCCAAGCGCGGAAGGATTTCAACAAAGCAATTTCACCCAGAGTTTTACTTTGCTGGATAAATCTATTTATATCCCTAACAGAGACTAGAGGAAAAGCCAGACTAGACTTAATTTCAATCTGGCGTATATCAAAACAACAGTAAAAAAAACGCGAAAAATTTAATTTTTAGGTATTGACAAGGGATTTTAAATATGTTATCGTTCATTTGATACAACTTAGGTACAAGTATGATACAAAAATTGCAAAGATTAATTGTTGGACTGCTGTTCACTGTTTTCTTAGCTATTGGTTTCAGCACACCAGTATACGCACAATCAGGAATGAGCAGAGAAGGAACACCAGTAGAATCCCGAGGTTATGTATATAGGGTAAATGTCTCCGATGTGAAACAAACCCTCACATTTTACAGAGACATCCTGGGTATGGAGCTGGATAAATTAGCAACTGACTGTCCTCCCTCACCCCGTGAAAAGTGTTGGCTAGAGTTCAGAAATAGAAGTAATTCTAAGATTGGAGCCTTCGTCAGTCCAAACACAGGAACAGGGAGTGCAGTAATAACAATAGTTGTCGGAGATGTAAATACTGCTAGAAACTATTTGGAAAGTAAAGGGATTGAAGTAAGTCCAATTCAAGATGCTGGTAAGAGAGTGCGGTTAGCATTTTTTAGCGATTTTGATGGCAATAATTTAGCTATTCGCGATGATCGCGGCCGCGAGTAATTTTAGGCTCACGCATAGACGCGGAGCCGAATCAGGAGTGTTTTTCATGAAATTTCTTGTAAAATTCCCCTAACACCCCACCCTGGTTTTGGCTTTAGACAAAACCAGGGTGTTTTGTGGTTTAAGCTAAAGCTGATAAGATGCGATCGCTATTAGTAGTCCTGAGTTAGCAGCAGCTTTTAATGATAAAAAGGTAAAATCATGAATATCCAAATTAAACCGGAATTAGAGGAAATTATCGCAGCGCAAATTGCTACGGGTAGATATACAAATCCTGAAGATGTAATTAGTAAGGCTTTGAAGTTGCTTTTGGAGTGGGATAAGGGTTATCAAAATTGGGTAGAAGAAACACGGGAAAAGGTTGATGTTGCTATTGAACAATTAGATAGAGGTGAAGGTATTGATGGAGATGTTGTGATTTCACAATTGCGGGATAAGTTGCGTCAAGCGAGAGAGATAGAAGTTAAGTAGATTTTTATTTCGCGCAAAGACACAAAGGAGCAAAGACGCAAAGAAAGAAAAGTATCATAAAATATATATAGGATAAATAGCAGAATAAATCATGAATGCTTACAAGACTTATATCACGATTGAAGACCCGAAGCAGGTAGTTTTATCTGATTTACCTTTTCAAGTTGGACAGCGTGTGGAGATTATTGTTTTAGCTGAAGATAACCCGCAAGTTACAATTAGTAATAAGTTGCGGAATTTATTTGATAAAACTCAGGCTATTCCTGGTGTGAAAGAGGTTACAGATGAGGATATAGCCGCAGAAATTGAAGCTTATCGGCGTGGGGAATGAAAGTTATTATTGATACTAATGTTTTAGTTTCTGCTGTTCTCAAGGGGAGAGAACCAAGGGAAGTTATTCAATTTGTTGTGGATAGTCCTAATTGTGATTGGGTTGTTTCTGAGGAGATTTTAGCAGAGTATCAGGATGTGTTAAGTCGGAAGAAGTTTAAATTGACTGATGAAGTCAGAAATGAATGGTTAGATGTTATAGATTTGGTAACTAAATGAGTTGATGTTCAGATAACTATAGATTTTGCTAGAGATAGAAAGGATGAAAAGTTTTTAGCTTGTGCTGTCGCAGCAGAGGCGGATTTTTTAATTACTGGAGATTCTGATTTTAATCAAGCACAGAATTTAGTGAATACTACTATTGTTTCTGTGTCTATGTTTAAGCGGTTGGTTTGTGATTTTAGGGGATAATCAGGCGATTAGAAAGATACATAAAAAAGTTAACCCTCTGCAAAACCAGTAAACTGCCTAATATGAGGCGCTCTAAAACCTAACACAATATCTGTTTTCGGTACTCCTAAATCTACTAATTGATTAGGAATTCCTTCTTCTGTAAAATCGCGCTGAATCCAAATTTTTCCATCTTTAATATCTACATGAATCATTGTACCATAGGTTCTCTTTTCACCTTCCCAACCTATATGAACTACTAGATAGCGATTTCTTTGAATATCAAATATTAACTCGATTTCTGTTCCTTCAGAGCAATGACCTTCTGTATGTGTTGCTAATACTTGTTGTACTAATTCAGGGTAAGTAGGTGAACAAAATAAAAACAAGGGGTATTGCGTTTTGTAAAATGGCTGAAACTCAATCAGAATATCGCATTGAGGCAAATTTACATACCGTTACATACCTTTAAATTTTTCCGTTAACCTACTTAATCTAATTTTTCCATAACATTGGGAACTGGTTTAATTTCTGCGATCGCTTTACCTGCGTCAATGATAATAATACTTTCTCCTGCTGCTACTTGGTGAAGATAGCTAGTGAAGTTTTTCTGGATTTCATCAATGGTTATGGTTAACATGAGATGATTCTGTAGGAATATCAATGACAATTAATTTATGATTCATCAGCTAATAATTCTTCTAAAATTTCTTCTGTAAGTCCTTTAGATTGAGCATTTCTACCGATTCTATCAAAAACAGTAGGTAAATCTTCTTCTTGTTCTTGTGCGGGAAGTTGTAAAACAAGATTAAGAATTTGCTCGAAGGTTAGAGGATAGGTTATTAAGTATCAATAGCTGAAAATCCTGTAAATCTTGATTCAGAAATCTAAACCGATGCAAAACCTGTAAACTGTCTGACATAAGGTGATCTAAAACCTAAAACAATATCCGTTTTCGGTACACCTAACTCTACTAATTGATGAGGAATTCCTTCTTCGGTAAAATCTCTTTCAATCCAAATTTTACCATCTTTAATACTAATATGAATGGGACAACCATAAATTCTATTTTCGTCTTTCCATCCTGTATACAACAATAAATAAATATCCCGTTCTGTATCAAAAACAATTTCTGTATTTTCTAAATCTTCCTCTGCTTGGTCTTTTGCATATTTAGTGATAATATTTTTTACCATCTCTTGATAATTTAAGGTTTCCATAACACTATTTCCTCCTTTTTCATATCAAAAACTAATAATTTAATCTCATAAGTTTGTAAAACAGTTTGAATGAAACTATCAGTAAAAAACTCTTGATATATGTCTTGAGATATAGCTAAATATAATACTCTTTCAGGGTCTTGCTGTCCTAATGCTATCCTATAATTTAAAAATTGACCAATCGCTGTATGAAATTCAGAAATTGCTGAAAGTCCTAGAAAACTTTTTACTTCTACGGCTATCTTGTGATTATCTTTCTCAGCGCCAATTAACTTTTCTGCACCTAAATCTATCCTAATTTTAACTAATGCTGTTAGGCGCAAATATAAAGGATCATCAGTAATTAGCCAATTCTCCTTTTCTAAAGCTATTTTAACAGTGTCATGAAAAACGTCTTTGGCTGACATAAAAATTTAAAGTGATACTTTATCTTAGATAATACCGATTTTTTAAGTAATGCCTTTATATTATATTCGTAGGTTGGGTTAAGCTGCATCGCAACCCAACGCAATCAAATTATAAAAATGTTGGGTTTCGTTCCTCAACCCAACCTACATAACTGGAGAAGCACCTAATAAAGCTTTTAATTTCGACTGCTATTCTACTATTTTTCTCACTGTTAGGGATGAGAGTAATGAAATAGTATTCATGAAGGTAAAAACATGAATATTTATTATATAATTAAGTAGGTAAAGAGAAAAATTTAAAGGTATGTGACGAAATGTAAATTCAATGAATGCCTTGCAAATAGGTTATTTCACGGTTTTTACAAAACTAAACATATATCGTTTTTATTATGTTTACCTACTTATTAGATTGTTTATTTAAATACCAATGCACAATAATAACGATGAATCTGTTATGGTTGATGAAATAGCCAGCCTTTTAACAAGAGTTAAACCTCTAGAGGTCTATCCCCACGAAGAAGCATTAGCAAAAATTCTTATTCAGCAAGCTCTCGATAATGCAAAACTAACTTCTACTGCACCTGGACTATCACTAGCGGCTGCATTTGATTTAATTGTCGCTGCTGAATACTATGGAAAACTCGCTAATAAAGGATGGCTTTACTGTCCAAATGATAATTCTTCTCTTTTGATTTATCCATACACTAATGCTTGTCCAAGATGTATTTTGCAAGGAAGGTTTTCTTTTCATCATGCAAATAAACCTCCATCTGGAACAATTGGCAAAACAACAAGCCGGTTATTGTGTGTATTTTTAAAGCACTTATTTGAAATCAATTCCCAAGATTTAAAAATCTATCATGGTATTGAACCTATTGATGTCATAATTTATGATGAAAAAGAGAATATAGTTTTACTTTCAGAAGTTAAAGCTGCTCCACTTACTACTTTACCTTTAGCAGTACCTGTTGAAATACAAACTGAATTGGGAGAGGAAGGTGAATTATTATCTCGTTCACATTCATCTACGGATAATTCTTTTCTTAGTTCATCTAATTTGCATATTATTCTTCCTCAGTTGGAAGATCAGGTATATAAATATGAACTTATAAATTTAGGAATTAGAGGAAATAATAATTCCTCAGTATGGATATATGAGCAAATGGGAGCAGCTTTTAATAAAGATAATCAACTGTTCTCTCGTTATTTCCAGTTTTGGAGTATTGCTTATTCTGCATATAATAAAGCTGTTAGGGGCAAGGGAAATTTACCAGAATCTGTGTATTGGTTAACTAATGCTTGCGGACAACCTATTCCTAGACCTGTAAATTGGCCTCAAAGAAAAAGTGGTGAAGGGTACGAATCTATTTCTGATAGTAAATCTAGTGTGGGGATGGATAGAACTGATGATATTAAAAAAGGAATTTATCAAGTTTTAAAAATTGCTGCTTCGGAAAAGCCAAAGCATAGTAAAATAACAGTGAAAACTGCTCTGCTCTCTAATATTCATGCTGTACGTCACTATAATGATTATTTGCTTGAACTTCAAGATATTGTATGGACAATAGATGAAACAAGACAAGCAAAAACAGTCGCCAATTTACCACCAGAAAAAGAAACTTTTAATCTCTTTGATGGTATAGTAACCTTTACAGAAAGTCATATAAGAGATGAATGGATTAACCAAAAATTTAGATTTTAATATTTCCTTAGAAGTGATTTCAAATCACATTGCTAGACGAGTAGGAGTGGATGTCCAAAAAAGAATTAATGCTCTGAAAATAGGGCAAAAAATGCAAGATTTACCTGAAGAACTTTGGCACGAAAGTTTTAAATTCTATGTAAAACATGATCCTAACCGACAAGGTGGACCAAATTTAAGAATGATTCGTCTTGATCCTGATAAACCTTCATTAACAGTTACAGGTTATATTTTTAATAAGTTTGTTCATCCCTATCAAGATAGATTTATTACTGTACGTGAAGCGGCTCGTTTACAAGGATTACCTGATGATTTACAGTTGCGGGGAACTTTAACAAGTAGTCAGCTTCAGGTTGGTAATGCTGTTCCAGTTCCACTTGCTAAAGCTGTGTTTCAACAATTAGTTAAACAAGCTGATTTATTAGGATTTGAAAATCGTTCTCTGAAAGCACTGAGTTTATTTAGTGGTGCTGGAGGTATGGATATTGGGGCTGATATTACACAGGGTATAGAAACTAAAGTAGCTGTTGATAATTGGGGTGATGCTTGTGCAACTTTAAAGGGTTATCTTGGCGATCGCATTCAAGTTATAGAACAAGATATTTCTCATATTACAGATCCGTTAAGTTTTTGGCAAAATGTTTCTGGTGAAATTAATAAACCTGATATTATATTTGGTGGTCCTCCTTGTCAGGCGTTTAGTCAAGCTGGTAAACAAAGAGGTTTGCAAGATAAAAATGGTGGTATGATTTATGAGTTTTTAAGGTTTATTGAATGTTTACAACCTAATTTTTTCGTGATGGAAAATGTCTCTAATTTGAAGGGTTTAGGAGGTGGAAAGCTATACCAAGAAATTTGGGAAAATATGATTAATTTAGGTTATAATGTTTCATCTGGTGTACTTTTAGCTGCTGATTTTGGGACTCCTCAATTAAGAAAGAGATTGTTTTTTATTGGTTGTAGAAAAGACATTGGTAGTATTGATTTACCGTTACCTACTCATAGTCCTAAATTTGAATTATTTGGATTATTACCGTATTTAACTGTACAAGAAGCATTTGCTAATTTACCAGAAGCAGAATTTAGTCGTTGTAGATGAATATTTTTTATTTCGCGCAAAGAGTTATGAAGCTATCTGATAAATTACAGGTTTATATCTTGCTTCGGGAATCGGTTTACCTTCTATTTCCGCAGCTTCTAACCAAGCAGCTTTAGCTTTCAAAACTTCTTGCAGTGCTTCTTCTTCTGTTAAACCAAATCCTGAACAATATTTTAAATCAGGAATATCAGCAATATAACCTTCATCTTCTTGACTGTAGAAAATATTAATGTGATACTGCTTCATTGCTCATTCTCCAAAGTGAGTGCATATTCTTCAATTAAAATCAAAAATTGACGAACCTGATAAGGAATAGCTTTACCATTGCGATTTTGTCAGTTAATAAGTTCGGGGATAGTTGGATGTGTAAAAATGTGATGACTACCGTTGATACGTGATAGGGAAAAACCAAAGGATTCAATTAATGTCACTAAATCATCAAATTGAAGATTTTTAGATCCTGAAATAACTTTCTCCAGTAATTTACGCTTTTTTGACATTACTTTATTTTATCATTGTTTTACATTAACTTCTATCCTACTTTCATTATTCTTTACCTAGTAATAATTCGTAGATTGGGTTAAGCAAAGCGCAACCCAACGCAATAAAATTATAAAGATGTCGGGTTTCGTTCCTCAACCCAACCTACATAACTACATAACTAGAAATTTAAATATTTCAAAATGTTAATATTATGTAATTTTATTGCTTTTTATGATACTGTTACTTCTGATTCAATTAAATCTACATGATAAAAATCATGAAAAAACCAAAATTAGTAATAATCACAGTTCTTGCGTATCCCCTCAATATATCGGGGAAAGAGTTATTCAGGCATCCATGACAAACCAA
>JBAXRM010000011.1:0-50328 GCA_037131225.1 Nostocales cyanobacterium ELA583
TTTGGTTTGTCATGGATGCCTGAATAACTCTTTCCCCGATATATTGAGGGGATACTCTAAACTCTTGTAGAGACGTTCCATGGAACGTCTCTACATTTAAATTCATACTTGGTTTCAGCAACGCCAGAACTTTAAAAACTTTAAGAATTTTTGGCGTGTCTTGTTCAGTAACCGTTCACGGGGGGTACAAAAAACGCTCTATACGAGATTCAACGAAAACAGCATGAAAAATGGTATAGATTTGATTTTTTTAGGTCATTTAAAATTCGCAAAATCTCTATATCGGTTTGCAAATCGTTTTCTAGCCAATTTAGAAACCATTCGTTAATATGTCAAGTTAGCTGAAAAGACCAACAGACAAAGCTTTCAGGTTTTTAATAAATTCTCACCCCCTGTGAACGGTTACTTGTTCATAGGCTTCATAAACTTTGCTAAAGCCAGTTTTATCACTCAATAAACGTAATACCCGATAACGTCCTATCAATTCCAATTGAGAACCACAACTTTTACAAAAGCGGTTTTCGTCATTATAGCGGTATGCACTTGAATGAGGTAAATCATAGCCCCCTCATCGCTTGCGGGGTGGGGTTCTTGTATCTCACTCAACCGAGAAATGCTATATCTGGGTGGTTGGCTTGAGGACAAACTGAATTAATGCAAAGACTCATAAACAATTAAAAATTAAGAATTAAAAATTAAACAAATGATAATACCTGTGGTGAGATGATTATCTCATGTTTGTGTGGCTAAAAAAGCAGCAACTGTTTGATTAAATTCTGTGGGGTTGGTTAAAAATGGCCAATGATTTCCGGGAACTTGACACAAATTTAAGTTTTTTAAGTTGGTTTTGTAAGGTTGAATTTGCCAATTTTGGCGGTTCACACCTTTTTCTGGTTGTATAAAGAGGGCAGGTGTATCAACTGGGTGAATAAAACCTGGTACTTCCATTACTGCATCAAAAATACCATCACGGGCAGCAATAGTAAATTTGCTACCCCAAGTACCGTCAGGTTTTTGTTCAATTGCGGCTTGAAAAACTTGCTGTTGCAAAGGACTCCAATTTTGATATTGGCTGAGTTGTTTAATTTTTTGTTCAGCTTCTTCGTAACTAGCAAAAGGTCCCATACTTTTGAGGAAAGGTAAGACGCGATACAACAAAGGGAATGTGATTTTCAGGACACTGGGCATTTTCCAGATGAAAATGGGATCTACTAATGTGATACTTTTTAATCTGGCTGGGTTCTCTCTAGCCCAAATAGCGGCTAATTTTCCTGTCCAGGAGTGGCTGACGATATGAGCCGCAGACCATCCTAGTTTATCCATTAATGCTTCCAAATCAGCGATCGCACTTGCAAAGGTATAATCTTTTTCTGGCTTACTACTTTCACCATGACCACGCATATCTGGCGCAACTATATGGTAATCTGCTGCTAAATAATCCCCCAAACTAGACCAAACCAAAGCATGATCAGCCATACCATGTAATAAAAGTAATGGTTCTTGACCTTGATTCCATTCTAAATAAGAAAGTTGAATATCTGATGTTAATAGAGTTTGACATACAGGCATCATTTACTAAATTTTCTCCAGGATAGGTGATTGGGAATTTTATCAGAAATAATCAATCTTTAATTATTTAAGATTGTACTGGTTAACACGAATTAATGAAACTAATGAATGTCAGCCAATTTTGGATTTGCGTTAGCGAAGCGTACGCAGCGCAGCGAGTATTTTGGATTTTGGATTGACTCCACCCTCAAGTGTGGAGCTTGAGAATTTTAGATTGGCGTTAGCGAAGCGTACGCAGCGCAGCGAGTATTTTGGATTAATTCCGCCCTGAAGAGGCGGGGAACCTGTACCGAAAATTCTAGGGTCCAAAATCTAAAATCCAAAATCTAAAATTTTTCGGTCAAAATTAAAAGTAGGACTACAAGGATATTAAAATTACTATGTCAGAAATAAAGCAATCCATAGCCCAACACTATCATGACCGGACTAAGTACCACGCGGAAACTCTGGCTTCTAAAAGTCATAATTTAGACTGGAATAAACAACCAGTCCCGTTCAAAGAGTATAAAATTGGCTCTGATATTGACCTCAAACCCTATCTCCAAGAAACAGCAGAAACTGTTGCTAATAAACAAGATGTCAAATGGTGGTGGAGACTTTCTCAACTATTATTTCACAGTTATGGACTAACGGCAAAAATGCCTTCATTAGGTAACACAGTATACTTGCGCTCTGCTCCCAGTGCGGGAGGATTATATCCGGCTGAAGTATATTTAGTTTCTCGTGGTACACCATTATTACCACCGGGACTTTACAACTATCAATGTCGAACTCATTCTTTAATGCACTTTTGGGAAAGTGATGTTTGGCAAACTTTACAAGCTGCTTGTTTTTGGCATCCTTCCCTAGAAAGTACCCAATTAGCTATTATTACGACTGCGGTTTTTTATCGTTCTGTTTGGCGTTATGAAGATAGGGCTTATCGGCGGATTTTTCTCGATACTGGGCATCTTTTAAGTAATATTGAATTAGCTGCTAATATTGCTGATTATCGCGCTCATTTAATTGGCGGTTTTGTAGATGAATCTGTTAATGATTTACTTTATATTGATCATGAACAAGAGGGAACAACGGCTGTTTTAGCTTTGGCAGATTTATTAGATGTAAACCAAAATTTACCATTAGGATGCACGGCTTTACCTTCTACAACTGAAACTAATTATCCATCTGTTTCTGATGGTGAATTGCTGAAATATTTTCATCTTAATACCAAAATTCCAGCTAATGCTAATAGTAAGTTAAATTTACCACCTGTGCAAATAGAAAAGTCTTTAGAAGACAAATATAATTTTCCTTTTTGTGAAAAAATTCTCACTAAGACTACACCAATTTTTTGGGGAGAACATTTAGCAGATTTATCAAATACTATCTATAAGCGCCGTTCTACCCGTGCTTATAGTGGTGATAATTTAAGTTTTGAGGAACTTAAAGCTTTGCTTGATTTTACTTATCAACCGCAAAATTATATTGACCAAAATTTAGATCCTCATCCTGATTATTTTGACTTGAATTTAATAGAAACATTTGTGGCTGTTTCTGGAGTTCAAGGACTAGATGCAGGATGTTATTATTACGCCCCTAAAGCGCAAGAATTACGGCAAATTCGCTTTAAAAATTTCCGTCGGGAATTACATTTCCTCTGTTTAGGACAGGAATTAGGTAGAGATGCAGGTGCAGTAATATTTCATACTGCTGATTTAACAAATGCGATCGCTCAATATGGAGATCGTGTTTACCGTTATTTACATCTAGACGCAGGTATTTTAGGACAAAGGCTAAATTTAGCAGCCATTCGGCTGAATTTAGGTGTCAGTGGTATCGCTGGCTTTTTTGATGATCAAGTAAATGAAGTATTGGGTATCCCTACTGATGAAGCAGTTATTTACATCACGACATTAGGAAAACCCAGGTAAAAGTGGAATATACTGCAAATGGCTTAAAACTTTACCCCTCTCCAAACCTCTCCCCGTTTTGATGCACTTGATGAGGCAATTACTATGGCGGTTAATGCTATTACTGATGAAAATGCTCTCAATTGGTTTCATCATTGGATTGTTTTTTGACCCTATTTAGCTATTTTTGTACTGGACTTGATCGCAAACTGCTGTAAGATTCAAGATCAAGGAAGGGGGATTCCGCAAGATGACCAACCCAAGATTTTTCATTCCTTCTATCGGGCTTCTAATGTTGAATCAATTCAAGGTAATGGGTTGGGTTTAGTATTGAGGGAAACCACAGGGGGTTTAGGAAACCACAGGGGGTTTGGGCAACCACAGGGGGTTTGCCCCTACTGCTACGAATTTTTAATTATCTTGACGAACTACACCACCAACCACGGGTTTAAGTTCGCCGTTGGAAAATGGATCTGTACCACCTATCCAGTTAAAGTCACTGATACGAATACTAAAGCCGCCCAATTGGAGAACAGGATTATAACGCACGGTAATACCATAAGTGCGACGACTGTATTCCATAATATAATCCGTACTTGTACTTTTGCCTGTATCTAAATTTACAGATGTTTGCAATCCTAACCGCAATGGTCCATAAAGCTGCTGAGAAAGACCCGCATTCAACACTTTATTGTCAACTGAACGATCAAAGAGAAAGGGTGATAAACCGCTATTAGTTCCTTGAGAATAGGTGAGATTAAAGGCGGTATAATCTAAGTAAGGGCGAGAAAAATCGCCAATCTGTCCAATTAAGCCGATAGTACCAGTTAACGTGCTTTGGTTGTCGCTGCTGCTGTAATAACTAGTAGTTCCTGTGATACCTACGATCGCTCGCAAATACGGTACTACAGAATTAGGCGTATATTTTAATCCCTTACTGGCTGTAGCTGCTAATGGTTTTCCCTGCCATAAGTTAATACCACTACTCAACGCCACACTCCCCTGTAAACGACTCAGAGAAATGCGATCATTTTTTCGCACTGGTGAGAGTAAATCCTGACGGTCTGTGTTTGCATCTATATACTGAGCGCCACCTTGATAACTAAGATTAATACCGCTCTTACCTAAAGGAATAACTGGAGAAGTGATGATGCCACCGATACTACTTTGGACAGTTTGATAGCCAAGGCTACCATTGTACAAGCGATCGCGGTAACTAGATTCTAAACTTAATGAATAAGGATTTACATTACCTAATAGTTGGCGCAACCGTAAACTTCCGCGCAAATTATTTTCCAACTGAGTAAAATCAAAACTAGTTAACTCTCCCTTACCTTCCACAATAGTTTTTGGACTAAAAACAGCACTCAGCTTAGTCTTGGCCCCAAATAAACTGGCTATATTCTCGCCATTGTTCAATGCCCTTTGCAGATAAAACTGGGGAGTAATAGTCCAGCGTTTCTGATTAGTATTAATCGGTTCAAAAGTGCGTTCTATATAGAGACCACCTCGTTTATTAGTATCAAAACCAGGAGAGGCAATAGTAGGATTTACTTGGCGTGGCCGACGATCTATTGTCCGACTATTAACAGGAATTCGGACAACAACTTTTTGATCAAAAACCAATTTTTGCCGCTGGGTAGTAATGCGGTCTATCAAAGGTGCTTCTCGCGTCACCGTCACCTTATCCGCCCTGACTTCTAGTTCAGGAGGTGAAAAAGGATCATTCGTAATTCTCACCTCTTGCGCTTGAAACCCGCGGGGATAAAATTCAATCCGCTGGGCTTCAAAACGTAACCG
The DNA here is from genome assembly GCA_037131225.1 of Nostocales cyanobacterium ELA583. Taxonomy (GTDB): domain Bacteria; phylum Cyanobacteriota; class Cyanobacteriia; order Cyanobacteriales; family Nostocaceae; genus Dolichospermum. The sequence continues at coordinate 5,262 of JBAXRM010000011.1, forward strand.
TTTAACTGTTCCCTCAGATTTAGGTGCAGGTACATTTTGCACGTCTGACTGACCACTAGCACCAAATTGGATTCCCCCTGGACTGTTAACATCTGTCAAAGGTTGATTAACGCTAACTCGATTACTTAAAGTCTGGCTAGATACACCCCCCGCGCTAATATCTGTTGGGAGTGTGGGTGCAAAAGCAAAATCTGTACCGGCGGTGGGGATATAAAGTTCACCTTTACCGTTTTCCAAATCCCCATTATCTTGTATAAAATTATAGGTAAAACGTTTTCCTTGGAATACCTGATTACCCCTGGTTAAAGCCACGTTACCTTCACCCACCGCCATCAAATTATCCAAATTGACTTGCAGGGTATCCGCATTAATCACAGCCCCATCAAATCTCACTATGACATGACCATCAGCAGTAACAATTCGCCTTTGCTCATCATACTCTTGGCGATCGGCAGTTACCTCGACAACTCTGCCTTTTCCCACGGGAATTTTCTCTGCTTCTGGAAGTTGGGGTGATGGTGGAAATTCTACAGTAGTAGGTTTTGACTCTTGATTTTCGGGATTCCTCAGCTTAAATTCAATAATATTTTGTACCGGTGCCGCAGCAGGTTTTTTTTCCCCAATAGACAGATGGAATTTTCCCCCTGATTCCTGTAAATTCACATTGCTGGGCTGAGTTGGGGGAGTTGATGTTTCTGCTAAGACTGGCGATTGACCAGGAAATAATTGATTTTTATGACTAACTTCATCATTGATGGGGCTGATATTTGATTGATATTTGTCATCTTGATTCTTACCGACAATTATCAGTTTTCGCCCATTAGTTTTCACCTTGACAACAGCAGCAGCGAGATTGAAATGTTCAACAGATTTTAAATCTTCAAGACTTGGAGGTAGCTGAGGCGGTAATAATGGATGAAACATATTTTCAAGCTGACAAAAAGCAAAAAATAGCCGGAAGGTTAAATTACATATTAGCTTGTTTCTACCTTCCAGCCACTACGGGTAATTTATCGGCTGTTTATTCAGCGTCCCGACGACCAGGGTTACGGGCTGGGTCATTGGACAAGAAACCGAAGATAAAAAGGCTCACGAAGATACCGACAACTATATAAACAGCGATTTTTAAACTCAACATAGAACTAACTCCCAGGAATTTGCCAAATAGTAAATAGAAGACGTACTTTCTGCGATGCAGAACAGATATCTACTTTATCTTACCTGGATCTTGTCCGTTTAGCGAAAGAACATAGGTAGGTATTGCCCATAATATCTTGGTTTTAGTGGGCAATGCCCACCCTACGTATATTTTACATATCAACAAACTCTACCAAAGTAAAAACCCGTAATACGATAGTTAATAAGAACATCAAGCAAATAATGCGGTCTTGATTCTGAAAATAGATAGGTAAAGCAGGTAAATAGCTAATAGTGAGGCTTGGTGATTTAGTAACTGTTCTTAATTTGCTAAGTTGGGTTGTGCTATATATCGCTTAGTCAAACTTACGCATACCAATACCAACGATGCTGTTGGTACGATTCCTCGCTTAAAAGATGTCGGACCAGATCCAGCTTTAATTAGTGATGCTCTTTTAGGAATTATTGCCCAGCGTTTGGTGCGTCGAGTTTGTCCCCATTGTGCGAAACCTTACACACCAACATCAGAGGAGTTGCGGAAATTAGGATTAAAAGCCACACCAGAAAATACTCAACATTGGTTAAAAGGCAAAGGTTGTATTAAATGTTTTAATTCTGGGTATTTGGGAAGAGAAGCAATTGTGGAATTATTAGATGTTAATGATAGGGTGCGAGAACTGATTTATCAAGGAACAATGACTGAATTAAATCGTTATTTAAAAACAATTGATTTTACTTCTTTTAGTATCGCTGCTGCGGAAAAAGTGACTACTGGAATTACAACTATGGAAGAAGTTTTCAGGGTTTTACCTCATAGTGCTTTATATTATATCATTAAAATTGGTAATAGTAAAAGTAGGGTGTGTTAGCGACAGCGTAACGCACCAAAATATTGATAATGGTGCTTTATGAACTTCGTTCTAACACACCCTACAAATACTATAAATTAGTTATTTAGGAAATATTGCTAACTCGGTTTTGGGGTCAAAAAAATGCAGTTTATCAGGCATAAATGATAACCAAAGTTGCTCATCTATCTTGATAAATCTATCTGGAGGAACTCTAACTTGCAAAGGTTGTCCGTCTACATTTTGTAGGTCAGGATCAGCAATTTTGACAGAAAGAAAACTATCATTTCCTAAGTTTTCTACTAAATCTACTTTGACTGGTAAATTTTTAGTAGCAGGTACACCCAAACTCAGATGTTCTGGACGAATACCTAACATTAAAGTTTGTCCATCGTATTTTTGTAACGCACTTCCCCAAATATCTGGGAGAGTGAAGCGAAAATTAGTATGAGTAATTAATAAAGGTGCGTGAAACTCCACCGGGATAAAATTCATGGGTGGAGAACCGATAAATTCGGCAACAAAGCGGTTTGCAGGACGGTTATATATTTCTAATGGGGCTGCAACTTGCTGGATTTTACCCTCTGACATGATAGCAATGCGATCGCCCATGGTCATCGCTTCAGTTTGATCATGGGTAACATAAATCGTCGTTATTCCCAACTGGTGTTGCAATTTAACAATTTGGCTACGGGTTTCAGCCCGTAATTTAGCATCTAAATTAGATAATGGTTCATCCATTAAGAATACTTGGGGATTACGAGCGATCGCTCTTCCTAATGCTACCCGTTGTCTTTGTCCCCCGGAAAGTTGTTTGGGTAAACGATTTAACAAAGTTTCAATTTGCAACAAACCTGCAACTTTTTGGACTCGTTCATCAACTATTCTTTCTTTTGGGGAAATATACCGCAATCCGCTGGGTAACTTTTTTGTCAATTCTACAAGTATATCTTCGCCCCATTGCATTAGTCTTTTTTTGCCAAATTCCGTATCGGGAAACTGACGACGCAAGCCAAAAGCGATGTTGTCATATACAGTCATGTGGGGGTAAAGAGCATAATTTTGAAACACCATAGCGATGTCTCTAGCCTTAGGTGGTAAGTCATTAATCAGGCGAAGCCCTGTGGGCGCACTAGCACTATCGCCTACCGAAATATTACCACCAGTCATCACCTCCAAGCCAGCAATTAACCTCAGTAACGTACTTTTACCGCAACCAGATGGTCCCACCAGCACCATAAATTCACCATCAGCAATGGTTAAATTAATCCGTCGTAAGACACTTATACCCTCTGTTCCATCTTGCTGCGTTTTTTCCCCTTCCCCACTGCGGGAAGTAAAACTTTTATAAACGTTTTCTAATACAACTTGTGCCACAAGAATTCACTTTAGAATTTATTAATTTGTAGAGGCGGCAATTTTTCACCCATACACCACATATTATACATTGTTTCCTAACGCCCAGATCCTATATTAATTTTAGCAATTCTTGAATTTGCTGATTAATAATCTTGACATCAAAACGTTGACTAGCACTAATTTTCGCATTATTAGCGATATTCGCAGTTTTTACAGATTTTTGCCGACAATTATTAATCACCTCTGCTAACTCTTGAGGTTTTCCAGGTGTGACTAAAAAACCATTAATTCCATCTTGCACCAATTCTATTGCACCACCAGCTTGAGCCGCAACCACAGGTTTACCGCACAGCATAGCTTCAATAATAACCCTCCCAAAAGGTTCAGGTGCAGTGGAAGTATGGGCAACTAAATCACAAACTGCCATTAATTGGGGAATATTCGCGCGAAATCCTAAAAACTTGACTCGATTTTCTAGCCCTAATGCAATTACTTTTTCATGTAGATATTTAACATATTCCTGTTCACCAAATAAAGCATCACCCACTAAAATTATTACCACATCTTGCGGACATTGGGAAAGAGCATCAATTAAAATATGCTGTCCCTTCCAAGGAGAAAGCCGACTGAAATGTCCAACAACAAATTTATCTGCTAATTCTAAATTAGCTCGCAATTTTTTAACTGTTAATTCATCAACTTCATAATCTTTTGCTGCAAAGCCATTATAAACAACCTGAACTATATTTGGTTTTCCTCCAGCCTGTAAAAATGCCGTCTTGCTGGCTTGAGAATTAGCAATTACCAAAGTACCACAGTAGTTAATTAAATTAACGGCAACCCGCAAATTAGTTTTACTAAAATGTTCTAGTGAAAGAATATCATGTAAATGATAAACCAAAGGACGACGAGCCAAAAAACTAGCTATTGCCCCCACAACTAAAGCTTTTTGAGTATTAGCATAGATTAAATCATATTTCTTTGCCCTTTGAACTACCTGATTAATTAAAGGTATGATTTGTCCTAAACTGCTTAATGCTTGAAATAAACCACTTTGTTTATTAACTTTAATAGCTTGAGTTGTCAACACCTCCACAGGAATTTGATTTTCTTCCAGTAATTTCCGAAAATCACCATCTGCGAATAAACCAACAAGGGCATTTTCACCATAGGGTTTAGCAATGTCAATTAAACACAACTCAGCCCCACCAAGTTTACCACTTTGATCTAAAAATAGAATTTTCATACAATCTCTATAGTAATATCAATTTAAGTTAAGAGAACTTGCCGAACTTGTTGAGCAATATTCGTCCAATCATAATTTTTAATTGTGTAATTTCGACATTCTTCTCTAGAAGGTAAAGAAAGTTTTCCTAACATGACTTGTGCTAATTTATCAGCAATACTTTCCACAGTAATTGTCTCAGTAATTAAATCTGGAGAAAAGTTCTGTAAAATTTCTGGCATTCCCCCCACAGGTGTACATAAAACAGGAGTACCACAGGCTAAAGATTCCAGAATAGCTAATCCAAAACCTTCAAAAGATTGACTCGGCATTACAGTCAAATCAGCCGCTTGATAAGCAATGGGTAAATCATTTTCTGGTAAAAAACCTAAAAATTGTACATTATTTTCTAACCCTAATTCTCTAGCTTGTTGTTGAAGTAAAGCTTGAATATGACCACGACCTGCTATAGCTAACCAAATATCAGGAATTCCCATTTTAATCATTGCTATAGCTTGTAATAACTTATCAATTCCCATCCGATGAACTAGACGACGGGAAGTAAATAATATCGGCCGATTAGTTGGCCAACCTAGTTTGATTCTGGCCTCTTGACGGGATAAATTATTTTGAAAATGATTAATATCAACTCCACCAGGAATGATGTGAATTTTCTGCCAGGGAATTTGATGTTTTTGATGTAAAATATGACCAAAAGCTTTACTAAGAACAATAAAGCGATCGCACCGATTATAAGTGCTTTGTTCTATTAGTTGTTCCTTTAACCAAACATTAAATTTCCTATTAACTACCTCTTCCTGACTTTCCGAAGCCCAGGGACCATGAAAGTTAAAAGTAACAGGTATTCCTTTGGGTAAAATATCTAAAATTGGAAAACTATATAATGCAAAATGGAGATTAATTGCATCAGGTTTACCTAATCTTGTTTTCTTAAAATTATCACGAATTGACCACAGCCGAGAACTAATTTTACTATCTGGATCAGCTAAATTAGTCAACTTAATCTGTGTATTTTTGGCATCCGCTGGTAAACCAACTCCACATAATTCTACTTGGTCTTGAAATGCTACTAATTTATGAGTTAGTTCATAAATATACCGTTCCAATCCTCCAGGATTTTTGGGAAACCAACCTGTACCTAAGGTTAGGATAGATGCCGATGCTGAATTTGATTTTATATCTTTATCTTCCACTTACTTATCTCCCCTTTGATAGATAAATTGAGATTAATTATTTTGATTAATTGTGCTTATGCCAAGGTAATTTATTTTCAGCATAATCTTTTAATACGATACTTAGAATCAAAACCAGTTTAAATATAAAAAGTATTCTATTTCCACAAAAAAAATATATCAAAAAAATATATTTAGCTTGACGTAGGGTGGGCATTGCCCGCCAAAACCAGAATATTGTGATCAATGACAAATTTTATACTAGAAACTAGAAACCAAGATACACGAATTCAAATTGATATCATTAATACAAAATAATAGTTAACAAAAAGAGAATCGTTATATTACTAAATAAGGATAAACCATTATTTTAACTAATCCAAAAAAGTAATAATTGTATCTATAAAATAAAACTACTAACAGCATTAAGCATTAAGTATAATTTTGTTTGTTTTAAAAGTATATTTTATTGATAAAGTTCTGATGAAATTGGATGCCGAATAGAATTTTTTTGTTAGTTTATGAATAAGAATTTCAAGACTAATTCTACAGGGTTAAATTAAAAATTCTAAAAGTTGGTGCAATATGCCTTTTGTGAACATTTTAATAGTTATTTAATGCAAACATTTTCATGAACAACAAATTATTTATGCAGATTAGTAAAACTTGCTACAAACTTTATCAATATTTTCATAGTTTATTTCAGAGTAGATATTGGCGAAAAACAATAGTTTTCAATATTTTACTTGGTATAACCTGTGGATTAGTCGTGACATTTGCTGGAATAACAATGGATTTAGCCACGACTAAAAAATCCAAAGCAGTGAAAAATCCTGACGTTACATATATTACTTCTTGGTTAGGAAATACCATTGGTAATGGTAAATTGCGAGTACAAAATAATATAGAGGGAATGTATGTTAAAGATGATGGGACAATATATACAAATAGTGCTTGGGATGAAGCTGGTAGCGAAGCAGGAATATATAAAGATGGTAAACCAATTTTTATCCTCCAAGATACACATGGTTGGAATCGTTTAGGTGGTAAAGCCATAACAGTAAATAGCAAATATATTTACTTAACAATGATTCAAGGAGGAATAGATCAAAACAAAGAAGATTATCCACCCCAAGGACAAGCTTGGTATTGTGTCAGACGTTATGACTTAACAGGAAAACCTGCACCTTTTGAGAAAGGACATGGCTGGGATAAAAGTATGTTAATTACCAGCAAAAGCAAGGAAGTAACAGGAATAGCAACCATAAATAACAATCTATTTGTTAGCAATGCCGGGGAAAATATTATTCGGGTTTATAACACCGAAACGATGGCAGAAATAAATAAATTTACCGTTAATAACCCAGGGAAAATTACCATTGATAAAAAAGGTAACTTGTGGATTATTCAAAATCAGCAAGGTACTAAATCTGGCAAAATTGTCAATTATTCACAAACAGGAAAGAAATTACCACAAGAAATTCTAGATATTAATAACCCATCAGCATTAGCTATTGATCATCTTGGTAGACTGTTAGTAGCAGAAAATGGCATTAATCAACAAATAGTAATTTACAATATCAATAATCAGCCAGTTCGTGTAGATACTTTTGGTGATAAAAATGGTATTTTGGGTGGTGTACCTGGAGAAGTAAAAACATCAAAACTCTATGGAATTACAGGAATTGGTACAGATGCCAAAGGTAATCTTTACGTCAATAATAATGGTTTTAATAAATCAGGAACAGATTTGAGAAAATTTTCGCCATCAGGAAAAATAGAATGGCAATTACTAGGATTAATATTTGTAGATAATGCAGATACTGATCCACAAACAGATGGTGTGAATGTATTCACCAAGCAAGAACAATATGTAATGGATTATAGTAAACCGGCTGGTAAAGAGTGGACTTATAAAGCCTACACAGTCAATCCCTTTAAATATGCTCAAGATCCACGTCTGCATACATCACCAGATGGAACTTTTGTCCGGCGTATTCAAGGAAAACCTTTTTTATTCCTGACAGATATGTACAATAGCTTTTTGCAAATTTATCGTTTTCAACCAAAAACAGATGGTAAAATTGCAATTCCGGCTGGGATGTTTGTGGGTAGTAATGATCAGGGAAAACAATCTATTAGTGGAAATTGGCCACCCTCTCAACCAGTAAAAGGAGAATGGATTTGGCGTGATAGCAATGGCAATGGTGCATTTGAAAAAGATGAATATGATAGCAGTCAAGACTATCCCTATATAGGGGGTTGGTGGGTAGATAGCAAAGGTGATGTTTGGAAAACTTTGCGAACAGAAGATGGCATTCGCCATTATCCTTTACAGGGAATAGATGCTAAAGGAAACCCCATTTATACCTATTCTTCAATGCAAAAACTCAAGACTCCTAGCACCTTTAAAGACTTGCGAAGAATTGAGTATTTTCCCGAAACAGATACTATGTATTTGTCAGGTTTTACCATTGAACATCCTGCATTTGCTGATGATGCTAAAGTAATAGGATCAGAAATTGCCCGCTTTGATAATTGGAGTAAAGGAAATCGCACCCCCAAATGGCGAACAGTTGTTCCCTACGACACTACAGGTAAGGGGGAGATTGCCACCGCAGCCATGAGTATAGCTGGTGATTATGTATTTGCTGTCACGGTAAAAACTGCCCAGGTATATGTTTACAAAACTGCAACAGGAGAACTCGTGAAAAAAATGACTCCAGGTGCAGAAGTTGGGAAAGAAAGTGGCTGGGTGGATATTCCCTATGGTATCCGTGCTTTCCGTCGTGCTAATGATGAATATTTGGTATTTGTCGAAGAAAACTGGCAAGGAAAGGTGCTTATTTATCAGTTTCCTGTTTAATGAAGTAGGAATTAAAAACTATCCCAAAACCAAAGTTTTCAATGAATTAATTCTGACTCCTACCTCCTGACTCTTGATATATTAATCAGGTGATTTGAGCGCCTGATCTAAAATTTGTCTCGCTTGTTCGGCTTTTCCTCTGGCTTCCTGGTAACGTAGATTTGCTTGAGCAAAATTTTTGAGAACCTTAAAACCCTCCTTAAGATGGGTAATTTCTTCCTCGGTAACGGATTTATCGGAAAATAGTACATCAATGGCTTGACGAATTTCTAAGGCTTCCGTGCGTGATTCTTGTACCTTTAATTTCAGAGAAGCTAAATTACTCAGAACTTGAACCGCTTGGGTAATCTCATCTTCACGGCTAGAAGTATCTGTACTTACTTCTTTGATCTCAATTAACTGTTGCGGACCAAATCCTTCTTCTAATGCCGTTGGTAATTCCCCAGCGTCCATGAGTTCCATTAGCTGATCCATTGCTTTATCACGGGCTTTAGCGGAATCCTTACCAGGAACAGTAAGGATAATTTCTGGACTTTGAGCGAGACTGTATTGAACCATAACTGTATATATAAATCCTATCTAGTTTATGAAAAGTCAGGAGTAGAAAAATCAGTTCAATTATACTAAATAAAGGTAAATCAAAATATAAACAAAGGGAACAGATATGACTCCCAATCCTGCTATTATGCGCTCTGTGGAGCAATTAGACTACCGAGTTACTGTTGGTGATGTTGCTACCCAGATAGGATTAAATATAGCCGAAGTCAATCAAAGTTTATTAGCCCTAGCGGCTGATGCTGGGGGACATTTGCAGGTGGCAGAATCAGGTGATGTCGTTTACCAATTTCCTCGCAATTTTCGAGATATTTTACGCAATAAATATTTGCAAATGCGATTGCAAGAATGGTGGAAAAAAGTTTGGTCTGTGCTATTTTACCTGATTCGGATTTCCTTTGGCATCGTTTTAGTTGCCTCTATCTTGCTAATTACTCTGACTATTATCGTTATCATGACTGCTAGTTCAGATCGGGATAATGATAATCGTAGTAATAATTCCAGAGGTTTTAATTTCTTCTTGTTCCCGGATTTATTCTGGTATTTTAGCCCCAATCATCGTGATAACTACCGAGAACAGCGGAGGGAACGGGGTGAAGATAGCGAAATGAATTTTCTTGAAGCGGTGTTTTCTTTTCTCTTTGGTGATGGTGATCCTAATGCTAATTTAGAGGAGCGGCGCTGGTCAGATATTGGGGCTGTAATTAGTAATAATCAAGGTGCAGTAGTCGCAGAACAAATAGCTCCTTATTTAGATGATATTGGCGAAAAATATCAACAAGAATACGAGGATTATATGTTACCTGTGCTGGTGCGATTTAATGGAATGCCACAGGTAAGTTCTGAGGGGCAAATAGTCTATTATTTTCCAGAATTACAGGTAAGAGCGAGTAAAAAGCAAAGTCGCTCAATATCTGAATATTTCCATGAATTTTCCTGGCAGTTTAGTGCAGCCAGTTCTGGACAACTTTTACTCAGTGCTGGTTTAGGAGGAGTGAATTTTGTTGGAGCCTTAATATTAGGGAATTTATTAAAAAATGGTACTTTAGCGGCTCAAATAGGGGGATTAGTCGCTTTTGTGCAAGGGATCTATGGACTGTTATTAGCTTATGGTACAGGGTTTTTAGCTATTCCTTTAATTCGCTATTTCTGGATTAAATGGCGTAATGAAAAGATTTCTACTCGTAATCACCAACGCCAAGAATTAGCGAGATTGTTAGCAGGTGCAGATTCTTCCTTACAGAAAAAAATAAACTTTGCCCGTGAATTTGCCACAGAAAAAGTCATTGATAAGGAAGATTCAGTTTATTCCACAGAAACAGATTTATTAGAACAGGAATTTAAAAATAAGCAAATAGGTGACAGGGAATAGGGAATATTGATCTTTATTCTGACTCGGTGACTCCTAACTCCTTGTACACTGCGGCTTAAGTTAATGAACCATTCTCAATCGTCCAAAAGCTGATTCCATATTACTTTTGACTTTTGATTTTTGACTTCCGCGAAGCGGTACTAGCCTCTGCTATTTTGCTTGAATGGGTGTGAGGGCTACACCTTGATAGTAATATCCTAAAATTTGTAAGTGATTTGCACCACGTTTTGCTAATTCGTAAGCACCCCACTGACTCATTCCTAAACCATGGCCAAAACCTAATCCTTGCAGGATAAAACCACCATTTGCATCTTTATTAACAATAAAACGGGTACTTCTAATTTTGAGTGCAGTTCTGACTTCTTCTCGTGAGAGGATTCTAGTGCCTTTATCACCAATAATTTTGAGAGTTTTAACACTTTTAAAAGGTGAGAGAGTTTCGATAATCATGTCTTTGACATTACCAACACCGGAAATTCTGGCACTAATTTCTCCAGGAGTGAAGGTTTTTACCCAGTTACATTCTTTGATATTTTTGTCAAAGTCAGGAACAGCCCGCAGATAAGGTTCTTTGCTTGTCCAGACATCTTCGACGTTTTCGGTGTGTCCACCGGAACAAGCGTGGAAGACGGAAAGAATAATTTGGTTGTTGTAGGTTAGGACTTTGCCGGCTGTGGTGTCTGTTGCGTTGTAAGTTGTGGGAGATTCACTACTGACACCTTTATAAATTTGCCACCTGTCTGGACTGTCTCCTAAGTCATAAACGGGATTTTTCCGTTGTCTTTCGCGTTCATAGAGGGCATAGGTACGGGCAGCAATGGCTTGGGCTTTGAGGGCTTCTTGAGGCCACCTAGTGTCCATTTCTCCACCAATGACGCTGTAGAGATATTCTTCTAAATCCACCCAGTTAACGGCAGTTAAACCGTTGCTGGTGGGTACTATTAAGGTTCTACCACGAAACCAGCGATCGCCAATATAAACATATCCCTTGCCAGTAGGTTCAATCCAAAATAACCCCGATTGCCACCTATCTAAGGCTACTCCTCCGGGAACTGCTTGAGCCGCAAACGCACTCATTCCTGGTAATTGTCCGAGAATCTTACCACTACTATCTTTGACAATAGCAGTTGTAGAAGCACCGACTTTTACCTGCTTGACTTCTCTTTCAATTGCCACTCGCAGAATTACAGATGCTTGTGCAGGAGCAAGTAACGCAAACCAAATCAGGATACCTAGCCACCAATGTCTACCTTTAATCTCAGAAAACAAATTGCCTAATAACAATGGGAATTTCATGCTAATTTTCTCATCACAAGCGTTTACCATTCTACTCTGGCAGTTCTTGAAAACAGGAGATTGGGAACTGGTTAATTTTCTTCTTCCTTCTTCCTTCTTTCTTCTTCCTTCGTGTCCTTCGTGTCTATATCCCTCCGGGACGCTCCGCGAACGTGGTTCATTAACTCCTAACTCCTAACTCCTAACTCGGTGACTCCTGACTCGGTGACTCCTATTCAAGGTGTCATTATTTGGGGAGAATCATAAACTTCATTACCAACAATACCAATTAAATTTAACTTGCTTAAAATTTCTGTGGCTTCCAGCAGTTTATTAGGGGTAACTTTACCAATACGTCCTACCATCACAATCCCATTACACAAAGAAGCCACAATTCTACCATCAACTGTATCTAAAACAGAGGGGGCATCTATTAATACCAAATCGTAATTTTGGGCAAATAAATCCATTAATTCTTGCATTCGCTCAGAACTAAGCAGATTTACTACATCCTCTGGTATGGGGCCAGCAGTTAAAATATCAATTGCTGGATGAATGGGCTGAATATAATTATGAAATGATGTATTGATATCATCAACAAGTAATAAAGATAAACCCCAATCATTGGTTAGTCCTAGAGTTTGATGTAAACTAGGAGAACGCAAATTAGCATCAATAATTAATACCCGTTGGTGCATTCGCGCCGCACTAGCTCCTAGTCCTAAAGCCAAAGTTGTTTTTCCTTCTCCTGGTAGGGCAGAAGTCAACATCAATGATTTTAAATGTCCAGAATTATTCAACATCTGAATATTCTGGTAAATAATATCTAAGTTTTCATGATTAGGTAATTTTTTGAGAATTTCCTGATCAGAAACATCTCCATGTTTAGATTTATCTCTAACCATAAATTGGCGTTTACTGATCGAACTATCTCGATATTTTCCTAATCTTGGTACTGATCCTAATAACTGAATGTTGGTAAGATTTTGTAAATCTTGAGTATAAAAAATTGTATGATTACATTTTTCCCAAAATAAAGCTGCTGCTAAACCCAATATTGGACCAATTACTACTCCTCCAATAATTAGTAACCAGCGCAAATTACCTATATGGATACCCAGAGCAGGTTCTTCTAAAATTTGCCAGTTAAAACCTTCTTGAGCAATTTTAATACTTAATGAATTTTGTACTTGAATTAGTTGTTGCAATGACTTGCGATAAATTTCTATATTTGCAACTAAACTGTTATATTCTGTAATTAAACTTGGGTATGTACTCAGTAAGGAACGAATTTCTTGCTCAGATTTCACTAAATCACGATCATGAGCAATTAGTCCTAATGCAGTCATTTTTAATTGAGTTAAATCGTTCTCTAACTTAGGTACTTTTGGTTCTGATGATTTTGATTTACTATTAATAGTAATGGTTTTATTTTGTTCTTCTTGTTGTAATAATATGATAATAATGTGCTGTTTATTTTTCAGTTGTTGGATGACTGGATGTTTTTCTGTGTAAAACATCTGGGCTTGTGCTAATGCCATTTCTGTTTGGTTAAATTCATTAATTAGGCTTTGATATTCTCTAGATTCAAGGGAATTATTAATATTTATTCTATTTAAATTGGAAGAAGCAATCGCTTGTTCTAGGCTTTGATGTTGAGCCTGGATATCTTGTAGTTGAGCGCTAGTTCTTTGCCGCTGTTTTTGAATATCCGCCAAGGATTGAAGTAAAATTTGACTTTGTAAACCTGGATCAATTAAATTATGCTGTTTGCGGAATTTTTCTAACTTTTTCTCAGCCTTTAATACATCTTTTTGCAGTTGCGGCAAATGATTATTAACAAAAACTAATCCTTGATTAATCCGCCGATCTTTTTGATCGTTGTTATAATCTGTATATACTTTTTCTAAAGCTTGTAATACTCTTTTAGTTCTCAGAGGATCTTTATCTGTAAAAGAGAGTAAAAATATTTGGTTTAAATTTTGATTAATTTCTGAATCCACTGGTAACTGAGTTAATGCTAAAGATGAATTTTTACCAATTTCGCTACTACTATAAATATCTTCTACAGTCATTTGTGGATAATCATCATGCAGTAAATCTACAGCTTTCTGAATTAATTTATCACTCAGCATTAATTTTATTTGATTACTGTAGTCAATGGATGATAACTGCGGTTTACTAAAGTCTTTTTTCGTCTTTTCTATTTTACTAGTTGGTGCAAATTTATCTGAATTATAACTTACCAATATTTGCATATAGCTTTGATAAGTTGGTTTAGTAGTGATAGCTAAGAGGCTTGTTACTGACATGATTGCAGAGGAAAACCCTAGTATAAACCAGCGATGGTGAAGTACAATCGGAGTTATTTTTTTGATATCAATTACGCTATATGCAGAGCTAATCAGCAATTTTCTTAACATTATCGCATTTGTAGCCATAATCATATTCCTCTCAAATTCTCACAATATATCTGGAAGATGATAATGATTAGAAACCTTTTCGAGATATTTGATACTCAATGTTTTCTGGTTAATAATCAATACTTGCTTCCTATAATTACAGATATACTTAACAGAAAATATTCAGCAAGTAGTTCTTGGTTAATAGCTTCAACCAGAGATATATCTAATCAGTGTGAGGAACATAAATTTTCTGCAAACATTGGAAAAATATTTATCTTGCAGATGCTAATTTATCAGCAATGCGAGTGGTTTCTGGTAAGCGATATTTGGGTGTACAGTGTAATACATATTCAATTGCTGTTGGTAAGCTAATCCGATGACCACTGGAGATATAAACAGGCTTGACTCCTGTGCGTGTTCTTAAAACTGCACCTATTGTTTCTTTTTTATGTATTAATGGTTGCCAGCTACCTTTGGTTTCAGCTAATTCTTCATATTCACCAATCAATAAAGATTTAGCTACACCAATTGTTGGTAAATTTATTAATAAACCCAAATGGGAAGCAATCCCCAAGCGGCGAGGATGAGCTATGCCTTGTCCATCACATAAAATGATATCTGGTATTGTCTTGAGCTTTTCTAAAGCATCAAGAACAGCAGGAATTTCTCGGAAAGAGAGAAAACCAGGAATATAAGGAAAGGTGGTAGGCTGATATGCTATGCTGGTTTCTACTAGTTGTAAATTAGGAAACCTCAGCACTGCTACTGCTGCACGGCTGATTGTACCTGCTTCCAAAAATCCCATGTCTACTCCAGCAACATACTGAATAGTTTCTGGAAGTTGATCTACGGTAATTACTCGATTTCGCAGGCTTTCTTGAATTGCTTGAGCTTCTTTTAGGGTAGAAGGCCAATGATGAGGCTTTTGAATTTCCATCTTTCTTCAGTTGGTAGTTAATTCGTTTTTACCAGAAGAAGAACTTTTTCCAGGTTGGTACAATTGTAGAAACAAAAAAGGGAGGATTCTAAAACTTGCCTTTTGTATAACTGGGGCGCTAGGATTCGAACCTAGGGATGGCGGGACCAAAACCCACTGCCTTACCACTTGGCTACGCCCCAATGAATTTACTATAGAGAATATAGCAGTTATCTTGGGATAATGTCAAGTGTTTTCAAAAAAAAATTTTGAGGAGATAGATCCCCGACTTCTTCGAGAAATTGGGGATCTGAATGAATGCTAGAATACACGATGCTGTAGAGATGGCATTTGCCGACGGACTTGTTCTAGTCTGGTGGGTTTGATTTCGGCGATCGCTACTCCTGGTTTTTCGCCAGCGTCTGCTAAAATGACACCCCAAGGGTCAATAATCATGGCGTGTCCATGAGTTTGGCGACGGTCATAATTAGTCCCAGTTTGGGCGGGTGCAATCACATAACAGGTATTTTCTATTGCTCTAGATTGTAGCAATACTTGCCAATGGTCTTTACCAGTAAAGGCTGTAAAAGCGGCGGGAACAAATAAAATATCTGCACCCTGATTGGATAAATGGCGGTACAGTTCCGGAAAACGGACATCATAGCAAATAGAAAGGCCAATTTTCCCCAAATCAGGGGAAGCATAAACACCAGGTAATTCAAGTCCAGGCATAACTGTACTTGATTCTTGATAGGTATTACCATCAGGGACATTGACATCAAATAAATGTACTTTTTGATAACGGGCGAGTTCTTGACCGTTAGCACCTATAAGTAATGCTGTATTATGTACCTTACCCTTACTATCTACGGGGATAGGAAAGCCGCCGCCGAGAATGGTAACTTGAAAGCGTTGTGCCATTTGCTGGAGAAATGTTTCTGTTGCTGCGGCGATCGCACTTCCTTGTACTAGTTTATCTTTTTCTTCCCCCATAAAAGAAAAATTTTCTGGTAACCCCACCAACTCCGCACCCTGACGCACGGACAAATCAATTAATTCTTCTGCTTGTGCCAGATTTTTTTGCAAATCTGGTACACTGGTCATTTGAATAGCGGCGGCTAAATAAGACTTCATAGATTCAAGAACAAACGGTAGATTTAGACAATGTAGATAATTAAATATATCGTCATATCATTCCGTTTTAACTTCCATAATAGTAGTCACAGTGGTAGGGGCGCAGGTCCTGCGCCCAGTCAATGGTCATATTTTTACAAAAATTGTTTTTTCAAAGCTAATGGCAGATTTTTTGCCATTTCTAAACCTTCCGCATTTTGCCAATTAGTTTTTTCATCCCAGCGGATATCACCAAAGGTATCATCACTAAAGATAGCACCCATAAAGTTTGCACCATCAAAGTTTGCACCGCGCAAGTCCGCACCGCATAGATTAGCACGACTCAAATCTACATCTTTGAGGTTTGCACCAGATATGTTAGCACGGCTAAGATTTGCACCACTTAGGTAAGTTTCTCCTAAATTTGCGGAGGTAAAATCTGCATCTCTCAAATCTGCACCAATAAAATAGGCCCGGTTCAGGTTAGCATAGCTGAAATTTGCCCCATAAAGACTAGCACGGCTGAGGTCTGCTTCTGTTAAATCTGCGTAGCTGAGATTTATTTGTAACAGGCTTGCTCCCCGCAAATGAGCGCCACTCAGAAATTGACCCACTAAACTCCGGAAATTTTCACCCTGTAAGCAATTACTGTAATGAATAATCTTTTGTAATTGGTAGGTGAAATTGTTCCCTTCCGGTTGACCAGAGGGATAAAAAATTATATGTTCTTTGAGTACCTCATCTTCTTGGGCATAACGCTGGATAGCTAAAAGTAAAATCATCACATTTAACCCAGCATAAATATCCACTTGACGCTGACTTAATTGGTGAATACCAATATTTTGTAATTCTCGTAGCTTGGTTTGAGGTAATGTTTCTTCAGCGGTATCAATGAATTTACCTTGACACCAACTGACATAAAAATCATTTAACCGTCTATATAATTGCACCCAACGGAAATTGGGAATAGCAATCATTAAACCCATCAAATATTCAACTATTTCTTTGGTAATAATCCCAAAACCTAGCAAATCATAGATTTGCCAATTCATCTCGGATTCATTGGTAATTAATTCTTTACCAGATTCTGTATTATAATACTGTGTCCAGGCAGTGAGACTTAATTTCAAAGTGTCAGCAAAGAGAAATTCACTAAAGCTTTGATGGCTAAATTTTACCCGATTATCTGACTCATGATGAGGATAAATATAAAAATCTGCTAAAGGTGTTTTGAAAATTTCATCCTTTATTAATTTTGCATTATCTTCAAGCTGAGATTTTAGCATTGATATTGCCGCAAATTCTCCACCTGACTGAGTTACAGCAACGGTAGCTTCTATGAGAATATCTTTTAAATTTGGTATTTGATCATGGAAATTAGGTGATGATTTAGAAATTAACCAATTTATTGCTTCTTGATAAATTAAAGCTGTAGCAGTTTTAGAATTATCCGTTACTAAATTATCAATTACTAGTTGATCATCTCGATACATTCCTGCTAAAAAGTAAAGTAATAAAGGTTCACCGGTTAATTCTTGAATAATTGCAGGACATTTTTGATTAACTAGAAACTGCTGTAAATTTGTATTTTTTTCGTAATTAGCTGGTAAAGATTGCCATTTTTCTAGCCATTTTTCCTGTTGCTGTTGATCTAAAGGGAGAATTTCTACTCTTTCTAAATTTGTGGGTAAATTAGAGATAATTGATAAAGGGATAATATCACTGGTGATTAATACTCTATGTCCCATTCTCTCGTCGTTTTTACATTGTTGCTGAAATTCGACAACTTGCTGGATAAATTTATCAAGATTCTCACTATTTCTAGACACAATTGATAATTCATCCCAACCATCAAAAATGAAAACAAAGCGATTATTTTTATTCCTTAACCAGTTATGATCACCGCGAGTAAAGCTAATATCTAAATTTGCAGCTAATGTTTCTTCTAACTGAGATGATAAAGTTTTGATATCTTTGACATTAATTAAGATTGGTGTCCAGAAAGGATGTAAATGTTGTCTAATCCAATCTGCGAATATTTTACAAAAAACACTTTTACCTCTGCCTCTTTTTCCTTGGATAAATATAACTTTCTCTAAGTTATTTTCTGAGAGAATATTTTTCTTAACCCATGCGTCTAAATCGCAAGATTCAGCATTGATATTTATTTGTCCATATTTATTAACAGGTTTAGCTTTGAGAGGAATATAAATATCCTTAAATGAGCAAGTTTGATCAAAAACCGGATCTAATGCTTGAGTAGCAATGTAATTTGTGAGATATTCCTGAATATTCAAAATATTCTGGTGTTCTATTTCCCATTTATCTCGACAATTTTCGATCACTGTTTGGATATCATCACCTAAATCCATCAAAGCTTTAATAATATAGAAGTTAGTATTTACAGCAATTCTTTTTGCTAAAAGTCTGGCTGGATATTTGCTAAACTGGGGAGATGTTAACCTTGTGGATAATAGGCTATTAAATAGGACTGCTAATTCAGATTCATGAAAACATTCAATTATCTGCATAGCAGTTTGTTCATCTAATTCAACACTCTTAATAGTTTCTAGTATGGTTACTAATTCTGCATTTTCATCGAAGTTATCATAATTTAAAGAAGGATATAAAGATAAAATATCGCGGATACTTTCTAAATAAGCCGCTTGACTAATAATAGATATATAGTCTTCTAAAGTCGGTGCTTGTTGAGAAATATCACGATAAGATTTGAGGAAAGCTATTCCTAAAGATAAAAATGATAATTCTCCATTTATTACCTGGGTTAAGGGTGAACATAATACATCTAATAAAGAAGATGAATTTTGCAGTAACAGTTGCAAAACTTCTAAATTAGCACCTTGTTCTTTAATCGTTGTTGCTGCTTCTAAAACTACTTTACCAGTTTCGTGGCTTGTATTTATACTTTCTTCTACTGAGAAAGATTGACGAAACTGATACCAAATATTTGATAGTGATTTTTTCATACTAACTTCTTATTGCTACTCAAATTACTTAAAAATCTAATTTCTAGGTTAACAGTAATCACTTGTGAATATGGCTATATCTAAAATCTTTGCAAGAAAAATTTACACCACAAACCTATATTAACAGTATAATTACGGTATTATTCACTGGGATTACGGTTAATCCAAATACCTCTCATTCCTGCTGCTTTAGCACCTTGATAGTCATCTTTCATACTGTCACCAATATGCCATGCTTCTTCTGGTAAGCATTTATGCTTCTTTAAAGCAATGTGGAAAATTTCTGGATCTGGTTTAGCAGCACGGATTTGAGTAGAAATGGTAATAGAATCAAAGTATTCTCTAAGTCCTAACCCCTGTAAAACTAAATACAGACGGGAATCAAAATTAGATAATACTCCTAATTCAACTCCTAAGCGTCGCCAGTTCATTAAAGCCAGGGTGACATCAGGATAAACATACCAAGGTTCAGGAGTACCAAAGTGGATATAAAGTTCGGTAAAAAAAGCGGAAAAATCGGCAAATTCTGGAAGAACACCGGCACCTTCAAAGGTATTTAAAGCAACAATTCGCCACCAATCATATTCACGCTGGGGAATATCTTTAATATCTGCATCAATAAATATTGGCGGTGGTGATGCTTTAAAGCTTTTAAAAAAGTTTTTATTTAAAACTTCGGGGGAAATGGAAACGCCAAAATCTGCGGCTATTTGACTATAAATTTCACCAACACTCCCTTTAACACCAAATAATGTACCAACAGCATCTACAAAAATAACTTTAGGTTTTTTCATATTAATTTTAAATTATCGTGGTTTTTAGATCCCCAGCTTTTTTAAGAATTTGGGGATCTTTAATTTAACTTACTTAGAGACGGCTTCTACTATAGGACTAACTAACCAATTAAAACCGACTTTCAATTGATGATTTAAAGTAGGTAAACGATACAGATAAGCTAGACGACGGGCTAAGTACGCAAAAGAACCATCTAATTGCACACCTAAACCAGTGAGGGTGGCGTTATCTATTCCCAAAGCCATCATTTCCCCCAAAGGTTGATAGCGGAAGGGAAGTAGGGGACGATTGGTGATAGTAGCCCAGATGTTCCATGCGGTATAATCAGCTTGTTGGAAAGCAACTTGGGCGGTTGCGGGGACTTGTTTTCCTTCTGCGTCGAGAGAGTCGGCTAAATCTCCTAAAGCAAAGATTTCGGGACGTTCGAGAACCTGTAATTGGGGTGTGGTGGTGATTTTTCCTTGCTGATTTTGCTTGAGGGATAAGCTTTTCACCACTGGGGAAACTTTTGTTCCCACTGTCCAAATGACTAAATCTACGGGAATGGTGTCTGTTTGGTTTTTATACTCTAGAGAGATACTATCTTGATCAATTGCTGCTACTTTGGTTTCTAGGTCAATAAATACGCCTTTGCTATCTAAGGCTTTCTTGGCGGCCTCACGGTTAAATTCTGGGGAAGTGCGTAAAATTTGATCACCAAGTTCAATCAGCCGGAAACGTCCTTTTTCACCGATTCTATCGGCTAGTTTACAGGCTAATTCTACGCCGCTGTAACCCGCACCAACTATGGCGACACGGATTTTATCTGGATTTGTGGTTTCGAGAATTCGCAGCCGTTCTTCTAGTTTATAGGCATCAGTAATAGTACGGAAGGGGTAAGCGTGAGTAGCTGCACCGGGAACTAAGTCTAGAGGTGTTTCGCCACCTAATGCTAAGACTAAGCGGTCATAATTCAGTTCTGATTTATCTGCTAATTGGACTGTTTGTTTATTGATATCTATGGCGGAAACGGCGGCTTGGTGAAACTGGATACCTGTTCCTTGAAGTAGTTCTGAGTAAGGTGGGGCGATTTCCCAGGTTTGGAGTTCTCTGGTGAGGAGTTCGTAAAGTAGGGGAGAAAAGACAAAGCGATCGCTCTGATCTACTAAAATAATCTCAGGTTTAGGTATAGATTCCCACGGTAATTGGTTTAAACGCAGGGCGGTGTAGAGTCCCCCAAAGCCACCACCTAGTATACAAATTTTTGTAGTTGCTTGAGTCATAATTTTTTCAGGTGCTAAATCTCAGTCAGATATTTATTTTAGTGTAATGTTTTATTACGGTTTCTTGTCATTAATCAACAATTCTGATTCTTGCCTGCATACAAAGAATGACATGATAAAAGCTTGATTTTTACAAAACCATATTTTTCATATATTAACTGCTTGTATACTAAAAACGGTTAGGAACTTTACTTTTTTATGACGAAAAAATTCAGTTCAAAGCCTCTCCCCGTTCACGGGAGAGGTTTGGAGAGGGGTAAAGTTTTAAACCGTTTGCAGTATAACACCACCCTACAAATACTTATAATTTTCAAAATTCAAATACTATCGCTATATATGCTTATGTAGTAATATCTGACGTGAGCGATTGAGGAAAAATGTTTCCCAGGGAGATTCAACCTTATATGCGCGATATGCCAACTTAAAATAAAGCTGACGAGCATGATGATTGTTTTCCAAAACATGGAGATACAAATCTTGAAATCCCCAAGTCTGGGAAATTTGCTCACAGCGCGTCAGCAAACTAGAACCTACACCCAATCTGCGGTAATCTGGGTGAACAGCTAAATTAGATAGATAGGGGAAACCGGGATTAACCATAGACCAAGCATCATTAACCCTGACACCCATTTCTATAGTTCCCATAATTTTCTGATCTTCAGTGGCAGCATCAACAGCAACCAGACAAATATGATAGGGTGTGGGAGACTTGAGACGATACCTGAGATCTTCGTAAATACCCACGCGAAGCAACGGGAAAGCCAAACCCCATAAACCTTCCTGGGAGTGAAAGCTTTCAGCTACAATTTGGGCAATATTTATGAAATCATCAGGTGTAGCTACGCGAATTTGGAGTTGTCCAACAGGTAAAGTACCAGTCTTTGGGCTTGTTTGGGGTTGGGTTGGGTTAAAAAACCAGGATTTCAAGGCTAGTTAGGGATTAATTTGATTTATACTGAACACGGTTTAATTATTTGATTCTATAGGTAGGGGTTTAGCTCATGCTTTACCCCTACACAGCTAGGGTTTTCGTGATTCTCTAAAAGTCCATATTTTAGCCGTGTTTAGTATATAGTTGGGAGCATAAAGGTGGAAAGTCTTTTGCTGTTTCACTTTTTTGATTACTGTCCCTTCTAACTCACTTGGCAACATTTATCATAGAATATTTTCTTAATATCTTTGCCAGTCATAACTAAATGGTATCTTAAAAAAACAATCAGTTAATCATCATGTAGCTACGGTAACTTATGATTAAGGTAGTAAAACCTATCTAAACGCAGCATCTTAGCCGATGAGAGCTAAAAAATTTCCCATAAATTGGGAACTGGAGAGACAGATAGTATAGGTACTGAGTTATAGATACTAGAATAATAACCTAGAATAATACTCAACCTGACAGGGACAATTTACTTAAAACTACAACTTACCCAGTTATCCAATACCCTCAGATCCCGAAAAGTGGCAGAAATATTAAACGAATATTTGGAAACTATGACTAAGGTGGTATTTGAGAATGGCGGCACAGTGGATAAATTTATGGGAGATGCTATCTTGTCATTATATGGAGCCAGAAGACCTCACACCCCATGAACAAGTTAGACGTGCTATCAATACAGCTAGAGCCATGCAAAGGTCATTGATAAAATTAAATCTGCGCTGGCGAGATCAAGGTATCTTTGAAACAGATGGTCGTGATGGCGTACAATTCCGCTGTGGTATTCACCAAGGTACAGCCGTTGTTGGGATGTTTGGTAGCCATCAACGCGCTGACTATACAGCCATTAGTCCAAGTGTGAATATTGCTGCTCGTTTACAAGCCGCCGCTGTTCCTGGTACTATTCTAGTCTCTGCTGCTGTAGCCGATTATTTACAGGAAGCAGAAATTACTAAAGGTAGTCCCTTAGAACTAAAAGGTATAGATGAAACAGTTCTAACTTTCATGGTGACATCAGAACCTATGAAATAATTAAAAATGTCAGGAGTTAGGAGTTAGGAGTTAGAAGTCAGAATAAATACAACCTGCAAAAACATTTGACTTTAAATTAGATCACGATTTTTAATTAACATGATACCAACGCTGACAAATAATAGTTCAATTACATCTCATAATTTAAGACGACATAATGATCCACCTTGGTTATGGGCTGTTGTATGTATTAGTTCAGTCTCTCTTCATTTGTTAGTATTTTGGTTAATGCGTGCATCTAATGATTTTCAAGCTTGGTTTCCTCAGTCTAACCAAAGTTCTGTTCCCATTGACTTTATTGAAATTCCTTCTGAACCAAAATCTAAAATTAAACCCCAATTAACCAATTCAAATATTAAACCAGAATCCTCTTTTTCAGCTTTACCAAAATCAGCATTAGTTACACCTAACAATCAAGATGATGGTGAAATAACTTCTAGAATTAATTTACCAGAACAAGATAAAACTCAAAAACCTGAAGTTAGAAAACCTGAAGTTAGAAAACCTGAAGTTAGAAAACCTGAAGTTAGAAAACCTGAAGTTAGAAAATCTGAAGTTAGAAAACCTGAAGTTAGAAAACCTGAACCTGAAAAACCACCAGTTAGACAACAATTCTATCCGACAAACTCAACACCAGAAGCAACACCAGAACCAACACCAATAATTCCAAAAAGTGAACTTCCCTGGAATCGTCGTCAAGAAGTGAAACTAGGTGAAGGAACTCTTCTCCCCCAGGATATTCCTACTGATTCTCCGACTCCCAGCGCAGAACCTTCTCCAAGCACCAATGGGGGGGGTGCTATAGCTACTGTGAGTCCTATACTGAAAGAAGAAGTTAGTGAACTAATACAACAAAAACAACTGATAGCAGATGCTTTACCAGATGTTCTGGCTGAATACAAAGGGAATAAAGAAAAACAATTAGAAGCTAGTATACTTCCTAGTGATGAGGTACTTAAACCAGCAAATATACTCGCTAGTTTAATCATTGATAAAAATGGACAGTTTCAACAAGCAATCGTCATAACGATTAAACCAGCCACACTCCGCAGCCAAACGAATATTTACGAGCAAGCACTTAATGAGATATTTGCACAAGAGAGTTTTCTTGCTGCATATAATCAAGACGGTTCAAAACCTGACTTGAGCAATTTATATATTCGTCTAATAATTAAACCAATAAATTCTCAATAGGTACTTGCAATTTTATAAAAGCTATGTTACCTTAATTAAGTCATGAAAGACGCGGGTGTAGTTTAGTGGTAAAACTCCAGCCTTCCAAGCTGATCATGCGGGTTCGATTCCCGCCACCCGCTTTAACTAACTTTTCCGCTCGCCTAGTGAATTTCACCTTTATCCCTTATGAAACAAGCTGTTTAGCCGCCTTGTCACCCGTTAATTACCCCAAAATATACAAGGTTTAAGGTTTTATATAATAAAGTAATAATATGTTTAATGATAGGCAAACTTGCTCATGCACAAAGGATAGTTATTCCTGCTCAAGAATGACATAACACAGTTTTCAGTTCGTGTCAATGGATTTCTTTATAAATGCGAGAAAATAATGTTTTTGAACTTTTTGCTTTAGTATCAAATCCAGGAAAAACCCATATAGCAAAACTATTCCATAGGATCTAGATTATCTATTTCACCATGAGGATAGGTGCGGGTAGGATAATCAATCAAGAAGTGAGGTTGATTTTGTGGTGGAAAAAATTGTAGAATCCTCGCTCGAAGTTTAAAGATGTTTTCTACAGTATGACGGTTTACACGTTCGCTACACCAGAAATAAATTTCCCGAAGATTTGACGTTTCAAGCAACTTCCCAACGGGAATCTTTTCAAGGACGTTATATTTTTACAACACCCATTTACAGGTAATCTCCAATGTAGTGCAGGACGACAATATCAACTTTCTTTGAATCAGCGATTTGCAAAAGATTCCAAGAATTAAATACACACAATTTTAAGCTTGACAGACCACTAGAGATGAAGCTTAAATAATTTTTTCTGATCTAAATTTATACAGGTTTAAATATATTTGCTATTCTACCAACAATAAGGTAAAGGGTATGACTCTTGTTAAAGTAAATCGAAGACACTACCAAAGAGGGGATATTACCCGTCGAGGCATGGCCTTAGCTGTAGATTTCTTTAGTGCATGGTTTCTCAGTTCTATCGTCAGAAGTAACCAAATCGGTATTCAATTTGCCCAAATCTTTGTTTTTATTTTTGCTTGGATCATTTTCCGCGTCATCATAGTTTACAACAATCAAGGACAAAGTTTAGGACGTTGGGCATTTGATTTAAAGGTGCTAGAAGTCGCAAATGGGGAAATAGTCAACAGAATCCCCCAATTTCAGACATTATTGCTCAGAGAAGGGGTTATTTGCTTTTCTAGCTTGTTATTATCCATTTTCTTGGGGAATATCATTCTCAATCCCGCTGCTGTCGTCCTATTGCTGCCCCTAATCATAGACGGGGGTGCAGCTTTATCTGATACTCAAATGCGTCAAGCTTTTCATGACCGCTTTTTTAGAACTATCATAGTTTCTTCCCAACGTGGTTATTCATTAGATATAAAAATTAAAAGACTAGTTGAAAAATTGCAGCGAAATGTGAGATAATAACCATTTGTGTTAATTATCTCCAGGCTTTACAGTTTGTAAGATTTATGGCTAAGAGTAAAGGTGCGCGCATAATAGTGACACTAGAATGCACCGAGTGTCGGACAAATCCAGATAAACGTTCCCGTGGTGTATCCCGTTATACCAGCACTAAGAACCGTCGGAACACAACCAACCGCTTAGAACTGAAAAAGTTCTGTACCCACTGCAACAAACACACTGTTCACAAGGAAATTAAGTAAGAATGAGTTACTATCGTCGTCGTCTTTCTCCCATTAAGCCCGGAGATGCCATTGATTACAAGGATGTAGATTTATTGCGGAAGTTTCTTACCGAACGTGGTAAAATCCTTCCTCGGAGAATCACTGGTTTAACCTGTCAGCAACAACGCGCTCTGACTTTAGCCATTAAACGCTCTCGGATTGTGGCTTTGTTGCCCTTCATTAACGCCGAAGGTTAAGAATATTTTGGATTTTGGATTTTGGATTATTATCTAAAAAAAGTAACAGTTGTAGAGATATTGCCAGGTTACTTTGAGTCCAAAATCTAAAATTTAAGATTTAATAATCGGAAATTGCCAAAAACATTTAATAAATTCATACTCAAAAATGGTAGGATATCACTAAATTTGGGGATGAATTTGTCAACTGTAATAGTATTTCTCATAGGAAATTATTAGATAAAGGATTAAATACCCGTTATTTAATCCCAAATCTCCAGTCTAAAAATCTAAAAATATTAAAGTGCGACAGTTGTGGATAAGGGGACGTTAGTTGAATTTAGGGTTCAAAGCGATCGCCGTCTAGGAGTGGTAGATCGTCCAGACGGTAAGACTCGTTGGTTTGTAGTAGATGAAAGGGGTCAATCCCACAGCCTCGCACCGCGTCAATTTACCTATACAGTTAACGGACAAACCTATAAACCAAGCGAAATTGCTGAGTTTATCAGTCAAGTCCAGCCTTATCTAGACCCATCGAGTCTGGAAGTAGCTTGGGAACTACTCATTGAAGATGGGGAAACTGTCACTCCCAGCCAAATGGCAAATATATTATTTTCGGAATCTACGCCTCCCCAGTGTTATGCAGCCCATTGTTTGTTATCAGAAGACAAACTCTATTTCAAACAAAAAGGCGACGCTTACGAACCCCGCAGCGCGGCACAAATAGCTGAACGCAAACACCAGATTGAAGTAGAATCTCAGAAAGCAAAGGGACAGCAGGAATTTTTAGCCCGTATAGAACAGGCACTGCGGGGCGAAGCAGTAGAATGGCAACGATGGGATCGCCAGCGTTTAGATGCAATAGAGAAGTATGCAACTCTGCTTGCAGATGTTGTTATGCTGAAGGTGAATTACGACTCTTTAGCTCGTGCTTGTCCGCCCCCAGTTGCAGTGTTAGAAACTATGAATATGCTGGGACGTTCTGCTACGCCTCAGGCGGCCTTTCAACTCTTAATAGATTTGGGTTTGTGGAGTCTCCATGAAAACCTGTTCCTGCGCCGTTCATCAATTTCCGTTCAATTTCCTCATCAGGTATTAGAAGTGGCGCAAGAACGTTTGGATTTCCCTCCCATAGATTTAGATACAAACCGTCTCGATCTCACACATCTCAAGGTATATACCATTGATGATGAAAGCACGACAGAAATAGACGATGGTTTGAGTTGGGAGATATTAGCAGATGGTAAAGAACGGTTATGGGTACATATCGCTGATCCTACTAGATTATTAATCCCAGATGATGAATTAGATTTAGAGGCCAGAAAACGGGGTAGTACGGTATATTTACCCACAGGGATGATTCCCATGTTTCCAGAGGTATTGGCTACAGGTCCAATGAGTTTGGTACAGGGACAAGTGTGTTGCGCCCTCAGCTTTGGGGTGATTTTAGATGAATTTGGGGCTGTGGAAGATTATTGTATCCACACTGGTTTAATTAAGCCTACCTATCGTCTCACTTATGAAGATGTGAATGAGATGTTGGAGTTGGGAGTACAGGCAGAACCAGAAATTGAAGCGATCGCTAATTGGGCAAAAATCCGCAAAAATTGGCGTTATGGGCAAGGCGCTATCAGTATCAATATGCCCGAAGCAATGATCAAAGTCAAAGACGATGATATCAATATTGATGTTTTAGATGATTCCTCATCTCGGCAATTAGTAGCAGAAATGATGATTCTGGCTGGAGAAGTCGCAGCGCGTTATGGTCAAACCCATAATATTCCTCTGCCCTTTCGCGGCCAACCTCAACCAGAATTACCCCCAGATGAGGAATTACTGCAACTTCCAGCCGGTTTTGTGCGTTCCTGTGCTATGCGCCGCTGTATGCCTAAGAGTGAAATGAGCATTACCCCTGTGCGTCACGCTGGCTTGGGTTTAGATACTTATACACAAGCTACTTCTCCCATTCGCCGTTATAGTGACTTACTCACCCACTTCCAACTGAAAGCGCATTTACGTGGTGAAGGTTTACCATTCTCTGCTGAACAACTTAAAGAAGTGATGATGACAGTCATGAGTACCACCCAGGAAGCGACAATGGTGGAACGACAAACTAATAGATATTACGCTTTAGAATATTTACGTCGTCATCCTGAACAAGTTTGGCAGGTAACAGTATTAATGTGGTTACGAGAAGATAGTAATTTAGCACTAATTTTACTAGAAGATTTGGGTTTACAGTTGCCTATGTCCTTCCGGCGTTCTGTCAATTTGGGAGAAAATTTATTAGTTAAAGTTAGTTTGGCTGATCCCCAAAAAGATATGATTCACTTCCAAGAAATTATGTATCAGGAAGCTCAATCAGTTACGAATTAGGATAGTTTTTGTTGCACACAAAGGCGCAAAGGCGCAAAGTTTGAGAGTTTGCATTTGAGACGGCTATTAAGCAATAATTATTAGGAAGTTAGGAAATGAATAAGTTTACTTTCGCTCTCATTTTGTTTAATAGTCTATTTGTTTCCATAGCCACTGCTAATGCTCAATCATTAATAAATAATTCCCGTAATTCAGATATAGATATAGAGAGACAAACCACTAATGTAGATGAAATTTCTCAACAATTAAGACTACCATCGGCAAAAATAGCTGTCATTGATCAGAATAATCAGGTAAAAATACAAAATTTTGTTTGGGTATTTAAAGATTTAAAGCAAGTTGACAAACAACCATTTCTCCAGGTTAAGAAAGAAACAGATAAACCGAAAACTAAACCTGAATCTAATTCTAAATCACCGAAAGAAGATGAATTAGAAGATTTTGCAGAAGTTACCAAAGATACTCAAAAATCAGAGGGAATCTTTACTATTTATCGCCATAAAAGTAAAAATAAAATCTATCTAGAAATTAAACCAGAACAACTTCAAAAAAACTTTATAGCCACATCAACTTTAGAATCAGGGATTGGGGAACGGGGTATTTATAGTGGAATGCCATTACAAGATTTTTTATTCTATTTTCAAAGGGTAGATAATCAAATCCAGTTTGTTGTGAGAAATGTTAATTTTCGGACTCGTGAAGGAGATCCCCAAGCCAGATCCGTAGCTAGATCATTTAGTGATTCTGTTCTTTATACTATTCCTATTAAAAGTATTCATTCACAACGAAAAACTATTCTGATTGATTTAGGTGATTTATTACTCACAGATTTAGCTGGATTATCTGCTAATTTAGAACTAGCTGCTAGTCCAGAACAAGCTTATCTTGGTAATGCTAAAGTATTTCCCCAGAATTTAGAAATTGAGTCTATTTTTAATTTTGCTAATCCTGGTGGTAAGGAAGGTAAGAGTTTCAGTGTCTTACCTGATAGTCGCGGTTTTACCTTAAAGGTGCATTATAGTTTGTCAGAGTTACCAAAAAGTAAATATCAACCCCGGTTAGCTGATGAACGGGTTGGTTATTTCCTCACAGCTTATCAAGATTTATCTAAAGATGAACGCAGAGATCCTTTCGTTCGTTATATTAATCGGTGGAATTTAGAAAAACAAGATCCTACAGCCGCAATTTCTCCACCGAAAAAGCCCATTGTTTTTTGGATTGATAATGCTGTTCCTCTCGAATATCGTGAATCCATCAAAGAGGGGATTCTGATGTGGAATCAAGCCTTTTTGAAAGCAGGATTTAAAGATGCTATTCAGGTTCAACAAATGCCTGATAATGCGACCTGGGACCCAGCAGACATTCGTTATAATACCATCCGTTGGATTAACACTGTAGATGGATTTTTTGCTATGGGTCCATCCCGTGTCAATCCCTTAACTGGGGAAATATTGGACGCAGATATTCTGATTGATGGTAGTTTTGTCCGCTTATTAAAAAATGAATATCGGCAAATTGTTCAATCTCAAACTACGCAAACTCGCACTTCTTTCTCAACATTAGTTAATAATGGGCGTTTGTGTGGCAATGAAAATCAGAAATCACCCAAATCATTAGGCAATTTGTCTAAATTAGCGACAGATTATGATTTATGTTATGGCATAGAAGCATCCAATCAGTTGGCTTTTGGTTCTTTGGCAATGTCAATGTTAGGAAATAGTCCACCAAATCCAGAACAGGTAAAAGATTATATCCACCAATATTTACGTTTAATTATTACCCATGAAGTTGGTCATACTTTGGGTTTGCGTCATAATTTCCGTGGTAGTACCTTACTCTCTCCTATTGAGATGAATAATCCAGAAATTACCCGCACTAAAGGGATGACAAGTTCTGTCATGGATTATATGCCTCCAAATATTGCCCCTGTGGGTGTCAAACAGGGAGATTATTTTCCGCAGAAGGTGGGACTTTATGATGAATGGGCAATTCAGTATGGTTACTCTCCCAGTCCAGCAACAACTCCTATGGGGGAAAAGCCATTTTTAGCAGCAATTGCTGGACAATCTAACCAACGGGAATTGAGTTATGCTCCTGATGAGGATGTTTCTAATAGTGATCCAACTGTGAATGCTTGGGATCATAGCAGTAATGTATTAGTTTATTCTCAGTCACAATTGGATAATGCCCGACGGATGTGGGAACGATTAAATAAGGGCTATGCTATGAATGGAGAGAGTTCTAATGATGTAGAAGAGCGTTTTAATACGATCTTGAGGAATTATTTACAGAATTTATACTATACTAGTAAATACGTTGGTGGACAGTCTTTTTACCGAGTTAAACCAGGTGATGCTAAAGAACAATTACCATTTGTTCCTGTGCCAGTAGAACAACAGCGACAAGCATTAATGACAATGCAAAAGTATGTTTTTGCGGAAGATGCTTTGAAATTTCCCCCGGAGTTATTGAATAAATTAGTACCTTCTCGGTGGCTACATTGGGGAGCTAATATTCAGGTAGGACGATTAGATTATCCGATTCATGATTTAGTTTTATTGGTGCAGAGTGCGGTGTTGCGGGATTTGTTGGCAAGCGATCGCTTAACTCGAATTAAGGATCTAGAACTCAAAAGTGCATCAGGAAAATCTCTCACATTGCCAGAATTATTTGATACGTTACAAACTGGAATTTGGTCGGAAGTTTTGCAACCTAAAAGGAAATTGCAAATTTCTAGTTTGCGGAGAGGGTTGCAACGGGAATATCTAGAAATACTGATTGCTATGGTGTTGCGAAAAGAATCTACTCCCGAAGATGCGCGAACTTTAGCATGGTATAAACTCAAACAGTTAAATAATCAATTAAGACGGGTGAATTCTGAAGATGAGTATACCAAAGCTTTCTTATTAGAAACACGCGATCGCATTGAGAAGACTTTAAATGCACCATTGGTAGGGAATTAATCTTTATTAAATCAAGTAATAGAAAAAATTGCCCAAACCGCATCAAAAATAGTTTTAGAAAAGAAATAGGAGCAGATACAAAAAAAGTTTAATACCATATGGATAGCAAATGGTTCAAGCCTAGAGCAGCTAAGAAAAAGATTAAAAATAAGCGAAGATAATTCATCAAAACTAGGTGGAAAAATCATGATGATTGTCGGAGTATAATTACTTCGCTTCCAAAAAAATCCCAATACCATTATGTACACGCGCTGCTGTATTAGGAGAACGATCAAGCAATTGCCCGCTTAAATACAGACTTGTAGAACTACCACCATCTAAATTTAAAGCATTAATACAACCCATTGTTTGCATTAATTTTGCCTGTTCTGCTAAGGTTGGTCCACCACCTCCAGCACGATTACTCACAGCCGCAATCATCAAATTACCTGTAGAATTGGTACAAATACTGCTGCGAACCGCTTCACCTTTCATAAAAGTCGGGTTGAATCTTTCTGCTGATCCATCTAATACTATTTGCCGATTTTGGACTAATAGGGGACCGGCACCAACAATATGGGGGTAGCGACTAAATTCCGGTGTGGTAGTGGTGCTGGTAAGGTTAACTCTCGTCCCTATAGGTAGCTGTGGGGTTTGATTACGGAAGATGAGAAGATAACCATTTTCAGGAATGGGAATTGGTGTTGTCCCACTTTTACCACCTGCTAACTGATTAATTACTTCATTGTTTTGAATAACTAGAATGGTTTCATTATCAGCCAAGGGTGTGTAAGTATTTCCCCAGGCTGGAGTATAACGAGCAATACCACGCTGCACATAACCAGTATTCAGCAAGGAAATGGGTAAACGCTGATTATTGCTGGTAATTAGGGTTTCTGTGAGTGTGAGACGGCCAAAATAGAATTGTCCCTTATTATCCCAGGCGATCGCCCCTCTGTTAAGAATTGGACCAGATATCCATTCATTATCTCGCCGAATTGCCCCTAAAGGTAATTTATTATTACGGTTAAAATAACCACCATTAATCGCGGCTACTGCTAAGTAATTTTGAGCAGTTTGCATTATGGGGGCTGTACCAGTTAATGTTTGTGGGTTAGTTACTATGGGTTTAATCGTCAATCCCACTGTGCGGGGGTTAATATCTAACCAAACTACAGGAAACCGATCTGTTTCTAAAGTTACCATCTGTTGCCGCCATTGTAGTCCTTGTGTCCAAGCAATACTCTTGTTGACTAAAGCATCAGGACGAATATCAATCACTAACCGATTTGGCTGGGGAATGGTGCTAACTTGTACAGACTGACCAAAGGGAACACTTAAACGGACAATTGTTTGATTATTAACTACTTCTACTTTTTGAATGATTGATTCAGGCTTAGATGGTTGAGAATTATACCGTTGAAGTAAAGCTGCATCAGCAATACCATCTAAGGTAAGAGTCCAGTCTCGGTTCGGTGGTGTGGTAGATTTGGGGATAATTTCATCAGGATCAATAACTTTTTTGACTGGTAATTCTTGTCTAATTTGCCAGGGAGTTGCTGTATCTAAATCTAGAACAACTCTATCTCCTTGGGGTTGTTTACCTAAACGAATATTTTTCAGTTGGGAACCAGGAGTGGAAATTGCTAAGGTGTTACCATTAGCTTGAATTTGCCAACTCTGTTTAACTGCTAATTGAGTAATATTTAAATAGCGATATCCTCCGCTCAAATTGGTATTGAGAACAAGCGAACCAGAAAACCACTGTATTGGTTGTTGACTAGGATTATTACTACTGAGTAAATCTATACCCATCAATTGCTTAACTGCGCCATCACTCAGATAAGTTTGTGATCCTGCTGCTGTTGACTGTAACCATGCTCCTGGTAAGGTGCGACCATTGAGAATAATTTGATTACCAGTATTAACTGAAGTTGATAAACTGGGAATATTTTGAGCAATCGCTTGATAACTATTAGCAAAAAACCATACTGTTGACAGTAGTGGGAACACAGAAAGCAGAAATTTCATAATACTTTTTATACAAATGTCTATTTTGAGAACTTTAATTATAGATTTCTCGAATAGTAGGGGCAATCCCCCCGTGGTTGCAATCCCCCCGTGGTTGCCATCCCCCCGTGGTTGCCATCCCCCCGTGGTTGCCATCCCCCGTGGTTGCCATAGGAGTAAGTCTAATTGTAACTGAATCCACAAAAATTTACGAATATTATGAATAAATTTAAAAAATCATGATCTTTTTCATAAATAATTATGATAGTATCTATGTTGGGTTTTTGTCTCTTCTCAAAAGTAGCAAACAATTCTCATGCTAAAAATACTAGCGATAATTGTTTTAAATAATACAAACTGCTTGTAGACTATAATAGTAGTCTTAGGGATTAAAACTGAAAACTTCACAACCCGTTGGATTTATAGGTTCTTCTGGATTAAAGTAGTTTTTTACAGTGCATAAACAAATAGAAAATAGATAGGCATTTCTAACACAGCTTTGGTTAAATGTCAAGCTAAAGCTAAAATTCTTATCCCTAAATTTTGGTAATTATGTATTTTTATCCAGTGCTGATAGCATCAGTATGGCATTAGCCATAATTGAGAGAATTTCCCTTAGCAGTAATAACAACATCTGTACCTCAACATTTCAGGAATAGAGTATGAGTCATCAATCATCGAATCAGGGTCAGCAAATTAATATTAGTTCTCAGGATGCCTACCAAGGGCAAAAGTGGTTAGTAGAAGAAAGAGATGCTTGTGGAGTGGGGTTTATTACCCATCGTCAAAATATTGCCAGTCATGAAATTTTAGATAAAGCCTTGACTGCTTTAACCTGCTTAGAACATAGAGGTGGCTGTAGTGCTGACCAAGATTCTGGTGATGGTGCGGGAATATTAACTGCGATTCCTTGGGAATTATTAGCACAGGAAAACAGCAATCAGATTGATTTTTCTAATTTGAGTAACATCGCTGTAGGGATGATATTTTTTCCCCAAGATCAAACAGCCGTTAAAGCTGCTAAAGCTGCATTTGAGCAAATAGCAGCAGAGGAAAAATTAACTGTACTGGGCTGGCGAGTAGTTCCAGTATGTCCTGAAGTGTTAGGTGTACAAGCCAAAGAGAATCAACCACAAATAGAACAAGTTGTAATTTCTTGTGCTGATAAAAGCGGTGATGAACTAGAAAGAGAATTGTATATTGCCCGTCGTCGCATTATGAAAGTAGGCAGAAAAATTTCTGAAGATTTTTATATATGTTCATTGTCTAGCCGCACAATTGTTTATAAAGGCATGGTGCGTTCCGCTGTATTAGGGGATTTTTACCAAGATTTAAAAAATCCTGCCTTTAAAGTGGCATTTGCGGTATATCATCGCCGCTTTAGTACCAACACTATGCCTAAATGGCCTTTAGCTCAACCGATGCGGTTGTTAGGTCATAATGGCGAAATTAACACCCTGTTGGGAAATATTAACTGGATGATGGCACGGGAAGCTACCCTCAGTCATCCTATTTGGGAAGATCGGTTTGATGAACTTAAACCGGTGGTGAGGATGGATAATAGTGACTCCGCCACCTTAGACAATGTGCTAGAGTTATTAGTGCGATCGGGACGTAGCCCCTTAGAAGGGTTAATGATGATGGTTCCCGAAGCTTACAAAAATCAACCCTCTTTGGCTGAATATCCCGAAATTGTGGATTTTTATGAATACTACAGCGGTCTACAAGAATCATGGGATGGACCAGCACTGTTAGTATTTAGTGATGGTAAAAAAGTTGGGGCAACATTAGATAGAAACGGTTTAAGACCTGCCCGGTATGTGATTACCAAAGATGATTATATCGTAGTTGCGTCCGAAGCCGGAGTTGTAGACTTCCCAGAAGAGAATATTCTGGAAAAAGGCAGACTTGGACCTGGACAAATGATTGCGGTGGATTTAAACACCCAAGAAATCCTCAAAAACTGGGAAATTAAACAACGGATTGCTAAACAATATCCTTATGGGGAATGGTTGCAACAGCATCGCCAAGAATTGAGTAAATTAGTTAAAGGCGATTCCGTTAGGAATGGAAATGGTAACGGTAATGGACACCATAGCAATGGTAATGGCCATTTATCAGCGACTATTAACAAAATTGATCCCGAAATCTTATTACAACAGCAAATTGCTTTTGGGTACACCATAGAAGATGTGGAAATGGTGATTCACCCCATGGCCAGTGGTGGGACAGAAGCAACTTTCTGTATGGGAGATGATATTCCCTTGGCTGTGCTGTCTGAAAAACCTCATTTGCTGTATGACTATTTTAAACAGCGTTTTGCCCAAGTTACTAACCCACCGATTGACCCCTTACGGGAAAAGTTGGTAATGTCTCTGACGGTGGAATTGGGTGAAAAAGGTAATTTATTAGAACCTAAGCCAGAATACGCTCGTAGAATCCAGTTAAATTCGCCTGTGCTAACTCAAACAGAATTAGAAGTGCTTAAATTATCGGGATTTGCAACAGCGGAATTATCAACTTTATTTCCTATAGCCACAGGTCCAAATGGTTTAAAAGCGGCTTTGGAATCTTTGCAGAAACAAGCTGCTGAATCAGTGCGGGCTGGGGCGAAGATTTTAATACTGAGTGATAGAACTGGTACAGGTATTGCTGCGGAATCTACTTATATTCCTCCCTTGTTAGCCATTGGTGCGGTTCATCATCACCTAATCTGCGAAGGGTTGCGGATGAAAACATCTTTAATAGTGGATACCGCCCAATGTTGGAGTACCCATCATTTTGCTTGTCTGTTGGGTTATGGTGCGGGTGCGGTTTGTCCCTATATGGCTTTGGATACTGTTAGTGCTTGGTGGTCTGAACCCAAGACTCAACAGTTTATGGAAAGGGGCAAAATTGCTACCTTAACTTTACAACAATCCATAGAAAATTATCGCAAAGCCATAGAATCGGGTTTGTTGAAAATCCTTTCTAAGATGGGAATTTCTCTCCTTTCCAGTTATCAAGCCGCACAAATATTTGAAGCGATTGGAATTGGTGGTGATTTGTTAGCTTTGGGTTTCCGGGGGACAACTTCCCGCATTGGTGGTTTAAGTGTGAGTGAATTAGCACAAGAGGTGCTATCCGTTCACAGCAAGGCTTTCCCCGAATTGACGGCAAAGAAGTTGGAAAACTTAGGTTTTGTCCAATACCGTCCCGGTGGTGAATACCATAGCAACAGCCCAGAATTAGCTAAAGCACTGCATAAGGCGGTAAATAGCAAACAATACGACCATTATGAGGTTTACAAACAGCATCTCCAAGGTAGACCGGTGACGGCGTTGCGTGATTTGCTAGATTTCCAAAGCGATCGCCCATCAATTCCTATAGAAGAGGTAGAATCAGTTAGTGATATTGTGAAACGTTTCTGTACAGGTGGGATGTCTTTAGGGGCATTATCACGGGAAGCACATGAAACTTTAGCGATCGCTATGAATCGGATTGGTGGTAAATCTAATTCAGGTGAAGGTGGAGAAGATCCTGTTCGCTACAATGTTTTAAATGATGTAGATGCTGCTGGCAAATCTCCCACTTTACCCCATCTCAATGGTTTGAAAAATGGAGATACTGCTGCAAGTGCCATTAGACAAATTGCATCAGGACGGTTTGGCGTTACTCCCCAATATTTAGCCACAGCTAAACAACTGGAAATCAAAATTGCCCAAGGTGCAAAACCAGGAGAAGGTGGACAATTACCGGGTCCGAAAGTAAGTCCCTATATTGCCATGTTGCGGCGGTCTAAGCCAGGTGTTACATTGATTTCACCACCACCTCACCATGATATTTATTCCATTGAAGACTTAGCACAGTTGATTTTTGACTTGCACCAAATCAACCCTAAAGCCCAAGTTTCGGTGAAATTAGTCGCAGAAATCGGTATTGGTACGATTGCAGCGGGTGTAGCTAAAGCTAATGCAGATATTATCCAAATTTCAGGACATGATGGCGGTACAGGGGCATCACCTCTTTCTTCCATTAAACACGCTGGTAGTCCTTGGGAATTGGGTTTAACAGAAGTACATCGGGTATTAATGGAAAACAGCTTGCGCGATCGCGTCATCTTGCGTGTAGATGGTGGTTTAAAAACTGGCTGGGATGTGATAATTGGGGCATTAATGGGGGCGGAAGAGTTTGGATTTGGTTCAATCGCCATGATTGCAGAAGGCTGTATTATGGCGCGGGTATGCCATTTGAATACTTGTCCTAAAGGTGTGGCGACGCAAAAAGAAGAATTACGCCAACGCTTTACAGGGACTCCTGAACACGTTGTCAATTTCTTCTACTTCATTGCGGAAGAAGTGCGGAGTCTGTTGGCTAAGTTGGGATATCGTTCTTTATCGGAAGTAATTGGCCGGGCTGATTTATTAACAGTGCGTGCTGATATCAACCTGAATAAAACCCAATCTTTGAATCTGGATTGTTTAACTAAGTTGCCCGATGCTAAAATTGACCGCAGTTGGTTACAACATACAGAAGTTCACAGCAATGGTTCTGTTTTAGATGATCAGTTATTAGCTGATGCAGATATTCAAGCTGCGATTCAGAATCAAGGTACAGTTAGTAAAACATTCCCTGTTGTAAATACCGATAGAACCGTCGGTGCTAGGGTAACTGGGGCGATCGCTCATAAATACGGTGACAACGGCTTTACCGGGGCAATTAACCTAAATTTCCAAGGTAGTGTCGGGCAAAGTTTCGGCGCATTTAACCTCGATGGTGTCATCCTCAACCTAGTAGGGGAAGCTAATGACTATGTAGGTAAGGGAATGAACGGTGGGGAAATCATTATTCAGCCCCCAGCCAATGGTACATATAACCCTGCGGAAAACGTGATTGTGGGGAATACTTGCCTTTATGGTGCTACTGGTGGTGTGTTATTTGCCAATGGTTTAGCTGGAGAACGGTTTGCAGTCAGGAACTCTAAAGGAACAGCGGTAATTGAAGGGGCTGGTGATCACTGCTGCGAGTATATGACTGGTGGTGTGATTGTGGTTCTGGGTAAGGTTGGCCGCAACGTTGGTGCAGGAATGACGGGCGGTTTAGGTTACTTCCTCGATGAAACTGGTAATTTCCCTGATTTAGTTAATCACGCTATTGTTAAAGTGCAGCGAGTTGTTAGTAATGTTGGCGCACAACAATTGTATGAGTTAATTAAAACTCATGGAGAGAAAACTGGTTCACCTAAAGCCCAGGAAATTATTGCTAATTGGACAGAATATTTACCTAAGTTCTGGCAGTTAGTACCACCATCTGAAGCTGATAGTCCAGAAGCCAAAGCAGAAGAAAAACAATTGAGTTCTGTGTAATTTGTCTGAATCAGGATTTACAGGATTGGATTAATTACTTTATCTGGTTTATCCTTTAATCCTTTTTTGTCTGAATCAGGATTTACAGGATTTGAGGATTTACAGGATTAGATTAATTACTTTATCTGGTTTATCCTTTAAGTAGGTAAAGAGAAAAATTTAAAGGTATGTGACGAAATGTAAATTCAATGAATGCCTTGCAAATAGGTTATTTCACGGTTTTTACAAAACTAAACATATATCGTTTTTATTATGTTTACCTACTTAATCCTTTTTTGTCTGAATCAGCTGAATCAGGATTTACAGGATTTGAGGATTTACAGGATTGGATTAATTATTTTATCCGGTTTATCCTTTAACCCACATTCAGCAACCAGATATTTTTTATCTTTCTCACTGCTAAAAGTCAATTTAGCTAAATCATATAAATCATCTTTTTCATTATCTTGTCTATCTACCTTAGAAAATTCAACGGGATAAACTTGATTATCAGGTGTGACAATTTTCACAGATTTAGCATTTTCTATCACATGATAATTAGTAAGAACAGTATAAAAGCCGTTTTGTTTTTTAATAATAGTTCCTGAAGCTGCTTCTTTATCATCAACTAGGACTTTTACTGTAATTTCTTTTAAGATGTTCTTTAATTCTGATTCTGATAAAGTCCCTGGTTTGCGTGCGAATAGGGAAGAACTACAACCAGTGATAATAATGGGAGAAGCGGGAAATAAGAGGAGGAAGAATAATAATAATAGATGGGATAATTTATGTAACTTCATAGATGACACTCCTGTTAAATGTATTTTGTAGGTTGGGTTGTGGAACGTGAACGTTCGTGAAGCAATGGTATGTTCACGCAGTGTGCCGTAAGGCATAGCCCAACAAATATGTCGGGTTTCTCTTCGCTCAACCCAACCTACACAAAAATGGCTCAGGTATTGTTAGGAATGTGAATTAAATAAAGTGCAAAAGTAGGTATGTTAGCGACAGCGTAACGCACCATTCCAAGTCAACTCAGAATTGCAGGTTATTAAATTTGCGTTCCTTAGTTATTAGTTATTAGTCATTAGTTAAATTGTCCGTTCTCTAATGACCACTAACCAATGACCAATAACTAAACTAAACTAGAGCCAGAGGACGACTACCTGCGGCATGACGGTCAATTACTTGGTCAATTAAGCCATAGTCTCTAGCTTCGGCTGGAGACATAAAGAAATCACGTTCCGTATCTTCAGAAATTCGCTCGAATGGTTGACCAGTATGTTCAGCAAGAAATTCATTCAGCCGCTGTTTGTGATACAAAATTTCCTTGGCTTGAATTGCAATATCAGTTGCTTGTCCTTGAGCGCCACCAAGGGGTTGGTGAATCATAATCCGTGAATGGGGTAAACTCATGCGCTTACCCTTTGTCCCAGCACTGAGGAGAAAAGCTCCCATACTTGCCGCTAATCCAGTACAAATTGTACAGACATCGGGGCGGATGTGCTTCATGGTGTCAAAAATACCCATTCCCGCTGTCACTGAACCACCAGGAGAATTAATGTACATATATATGTCCTTCTCCGCGTCCTCAGAATCTAAAAACAGCAATTGGGCAACAATCAAGTTAGCTAGATTGCTATCAACCTGTTCTCCCAAAAAAATAATCCGCTCACGCAACAGCCGTGAATAGATATCAAAGGCGCGTTCGCCTCGACCAGATTGTTCAATAACGATAGGAATCATTTAGCGTGTTTTTAGCTATTTTTCATTTATTCTATCGGTGACAATGGCTGATTGTGTTGAAATTGCCAATTAACATTGAAACAAGCAGAGTCAAGAGAGCAGGTGGAAACTAAATTAAAAAATATATTTTACTTAAATATCAGTATTTTTACGGTTATTGATAATGGAGCGATTGGAGTAAAACAATGGGATATTTCCAGGAATTTAAAATAAATTCGGATTTTTAGGACACTTTTTTAGAACATAAAACGTCTAAGTTCTTAGGTACATATAAAGAGAGATCTAGATCACATTTTTTCACAGATTTCTGAGCTATTCTCAAATTATATTCACCGCATCCGATAAATCAATAACACAAAGTGTATTTAGAATAACAAGTTCGTACGGATGGGACTTCCATCTAAATAAAGTGAGGGGTATTATGCTAGAAAAACTTATACAAGCGGCCTTTATTACATTTTTATTGCAATTGATAGCAGTATTGAGCAATACAACTCCCATGCACCCCAAGGTAATCTCACCTCTTTCTAAAATTTCAGGGCCTGTAATTAGTTCGACTTTTCAGGTTTTAGAGTAGAGGAAATAGGGAGCAGAAAAAATTTTACCTTTTCCCTGTTTCCTAATCTTCACAATCAGGCAGGTGAGTTAATATTTCTGTAATAATTGCGGGTAACTCTTTTGGTGAATAGATGTAAGTTAGGGTTAGAAACTTTAAAGTTTTGTGTATTAAATCGGTTCTATCTATGATGTCAGCTAATTGAATTTGATTATATTTGCCATTCATCACTTCTAAGCTGGCATCAGCTATGGCATCTTCTATAACTTCCTCTTCAATGAAATTTTCCCATTCATCTTGATTGATGTAATAGGATTTTTTATTCTCTTTGAGATTCACATCTTGAATTTCTCGGAGACTATTCCGAATAGAAGCAATCCAAGAATTTGTGAATCGCTGTTCTATTTGATTCTTAATTAAATGTATTAAGAGAATTTTGAGAAAGGATCTAATTTGCCGGATAATCGCCTTTTTACTCATTCCTTCTAAGTCATCTACAATTGCTAAAGCATCTGCGTAACGTCCTTGTAAAATACTATCTCTGAGGTTGATTAATTCTTGTGTCATTTGTATTAACCTCCAATTTAGTTATATTTTAGAGTTTAATTTCTAATTCCGTCCTGTGGTACTAGCCATGACTTTATCTTTTATTTTTTGATTATTTCCACCTGCAATGCTGCGAAAATATAGACTACCAATGGT
Organism: Nostocales cyanobacterium ELA583; assembly: GCA_037131225.1. Classification (GTDB taxonomy): domain Bacteria; phylum Cyanobacteriota; class Cyanobacteriia; order Cyanobacteriales; family Nostocaceae; genus Dolichospermum. Next base: position 47,257 of record JBAXRM010000011.1, read on the forward strand.
GGTGAGAAATATGAAATATCCGACAACTTGAACAATATAAATTTTGTCTCTATAACCAAATAAGGATTTAAGAATGATACCAGGAAACTGTTCATCAGATAAGATTTTTTCAGTATTCCAAACTATTGGACCTAAGATACAAGAGTGAATTCTGGTAAAGTGTTCATAATAGAAACAAAGATTTTCGGAAGAACGACTACTCAAAGCCAAATTAGCTGTAGCTTCATCAAAATGCTGTAAACCAGAAACTACTAACCCAGAAACAATTAATATTAATAAAACGCCCATGACTTGGAAGAATTGGCGAATATTAATTTTTACACCCCATTTAAATAATAAAACACCAATTGCTGAGGCTGAGGCTAAACCACCAAGTGCGCCTAAAGTGGGTAATAAACCTTGTTGAAAGTTGGCTGCAACAAAGAGAACTGTTTCAAAACCTTCACGGACAATGGCAACTAAAATTAAACTAAAAACTCCCCAACCAGCATTGGAGTTGTTTCCTAATGCTTCGGTAACTGCTCCCTCAACTTGTGCTTTCATGAATCTGGCTTGTTTTGTCATCCAGATGAGCATCCAACTGAGCATGACTATTGCTAAAATACTGAATACACCTTCTAATGTTGGCTCAACTACAGAGGTATACTGAGGATTAATAGATCCTAAGAATTTAATAATCCCCGTAAATAAAATCCCGATTAATGCACTAACAATAATCCCGACAAATACACCAGCATAAACCCAAGGGTTAAGCCGAGATTGTTTGGCTTTTTTTAATAATGCTAGAACAATTCCCACAACTAAAGCGGCTTCTACGCCTTCTCGGAGAGTGATTACAAAAGTAGGTAGAGCGGTACTGAAATTCATATTTATTAGTTATTAATTATTGGTAAGTTGCTCCTGACTTCTGTAGGGGTTTAGTCAAATTAACATTAAATTGGCGGTTAGAAACCACATCTACACAGGCAAAACCCACAATATGGCTAACGCCACGCTACGCTATCGACAAGCTCATTGACCGCCTGCGTGGGTTGCAATCTATTGATTTTTCGTTAGTCCGCGGAGGCGGACTTTGTTTGTGTAGCCGCGACTTCCAGTCGCTAGGACTTAAGTTAACACTAATGAGAATTACTAAACCCCTACTATTAGCTATTAGCTAAAATCGCGTAACATTTTCTTGAGTTCGAGATTGTGCATCTCTTCTTGTCCAATCATACCACGAGCGAATTCTTCTAGATAAATACTGGCATTATTGACGGTTTCTAGAAGAGTTTTATACATATCCAAAGCTTTCTTTTCATGGGATAAACTTTCTTGCAATATGTCCTTAACGTTATGCTTGAAAGTCTCTTCCATTGGGGCAATTCTCAAAGTAGGATGTCCTTCTAAACCTGTGAGAATTTCTCCTACTTGTTGGGCATGAAGTAAAGATTCCGTGGCTTGGGCTTTGAAGAAAGCCACAATAGGTATACGATTAGGACCTGTCACCATTAAGGAATAATGAGTGTAGCGAACTACCCCTGCTAGTTCAAATTCCATAATGGAATTGAGAATATCAATTGTCTTTTGGTGGTCGAGTTCTTGCATTAGTTGTTAAGTTGAGCAACATTATATAAGCAGAGTATTTAGCTACCAATTTTAAGTGAGCAGTTATACTTTTTTCGGATTTTGAAAAACTAAACTATCTTCACTCTTAATTTTTAACTATTTTCTCTCTTATTCACTATTTTAAACTTCTTTTTCTGTACTTCCAATGGTGTGAAAATACTAACTTTGTGCCTTAGTGCTAGTTTTTTGGTAAATTTTTCGGGTGTTTTCCTCTATGGTTTTCACTAACTTGGTAACATCTTCTGGAGTTTTAACTGCTTGCGCTGGGGGAATAGCAGTAGGCCAAACTTTGACCAATTCCACAAAAGCTGTATCTATGGCTTTGTGTGATTCAGGATGTTCTTGTACCATTTGGCTGGAAATGCTTTTATATAGTTCTTGAGAATAGACGACAAAGCCGCGAGAATCTTGATATTCAATGGGGGCGGTAATTTTGCCATTACTAATTGCTGCACCATATTCTGAGTTGGCAGCATCTAGTAAACCGTTGATGACTTGGAGGACAAATTCGGGTTTGCTACGTTCTTCTGTTGGTAAAACAGCGATCGCACTATCAACAGATTGCACAGAAGTGATAAAATTAGTTTTTATTTTGGCATCCTTGGGATTAGATTTAACTAAATCGGTTAACCCTACTAAATTGCTTTTAAATTCTTTGACTTTCCGTTCATTTAGTTGCTCTTCAATATCAACATAAATCTCTTCAACTGGATGACCAATATGGGGTTGGGCTTGTTTTGGTTGATTTTGATCTAATAATTCTTTGGCTACTAAAAGATGTCCTTTCATTAATCCCAATTTTGTCATATAGTCAATATCTTTAGCTTCACCTGTGAGAACAACTTCCTCAACTGTCACCATATCTTTAATTTTGTCAAACTGTGGCTGAGTAATGACTTTTTTATTGACTAAATCGGCTGGATTAGCATAGGGACGATTAGCTTGAATTTTATTGGATAAAGCCGGGATTCCTAATGTGGCTTCTAATTTATCTAATTGCGATAAAATTGCATTATTGATATTAATTTTGGCTTTGCCACTATGACCGCTATGGGCGCTAGTTTCTGTAACCGGGACTGTACTTGGTGTTGATTGAATATCTGCCTTTGGTGTATCGCTGGTACAAGAACTCAGAGAAATCATGGCACAAGCAGCGATAGATAAAAACAAGTAACGGAATTTAATCATTTTTACTCCTAAATTAGTAAATTTTACTTATAAGTCTAAATAAATATCTAGCATAAATGAAATTTATTATCAACTATTTTACAAAAATCTAGTTAAAAAGTATCTCATGTTACTCAAGTCTGACTTTTTTACGCATATTGCAAATTAGTTTTGATCCTGAAGAGTCTTTTTTTGAGAGACTAATTGCTGGCACAATTTCTAACTCAACCGCAATGTCTGCAAGTAACCGCAATGTCCAACGAGCCTGACCAGCAGGTGGTTCTCCACAACGCAAGG
>JBAXRM010000012.1:0-49478 GCA_037131225.1 Nostocales cyanobacterium ELA583
AGAGGTTTGGAGAGGGGTTAATTTATACCTTGAAAACTTTTAAAACATCCTCTAATGCGTAAATCTGGAGAAATTTACCAAACGCAAAAACAAATCCTGTAAATCCTTAAATCCTCGACATCCTGATTCAGACTAACCCCCCCTTAACTTCTTCAACACCGCATCAGTAAACGGATTTTTCCCCGCTTTCAAATCCTTCACCCAGCCTTGCCGTTGCGCTTTAGGCTCTTTTTCCTTAGTCCACTTAATAAATGCCTCAAAATCCTCAATAGCCCCTTTATAATCACCAGTCAAAGCCCTAGCTAAACCACGACTATCACGAATATTGCCATCATTAGGCGACAACTTTACAGCTTTTTCACAAGCAAACATCACCTCAGCAGCTTGTTTATTTAAACTGCCATCCCAACAAAGTTTGTTCCAAGAATCAGCCGTAATTTCCACTTGATGATCTAATTTCTGTGCTTCAGTATAAGCAGCTATTGCTTCCTTAACTTTCCCCTCTTTAACATTACTTTCTCCATCAGTAACTAAGCGTTCAGCCTTAGTTTTATTTGCCAATTCCTGTGCCTTTTTCTGAGGGTTAAATTGTAAACTCAGATTCCATTTCAAAGCAGTTTGGAAAGTTGCCACCGCATTATCAATATTACCTGTTCTGGCTTCCTCTTCTCCCACCTGGACTAAAAAAGGTGCGGCTGCTACCAAATTAGCTTGATTTTGGCAAACTTGCAGTTTTTCCAATTCCTTGGGATTAGTTACAAGATAATTATCCAACCACTGACAGCCACGAGATAACAATTCATTGAGATTATCAGCCCGCCACACCCTGGCGGTGTTGTCCCAAGATGCGGTGACTATGGTTTTACCGTCCGGGCTAAAACTGGCGTTGTTGACTGGACTGGTATGCCCTTTGAATTGATTTTTTTCGTGAATATTATCCAGAATTGTTTGTAATGCAAATTGGGGACTAGCAGCAGAATAGTTTTCTAGGGGGCGGCCATCTTTCACTAATTTTTTAACTTCTTGTCCTGCTACCATAGCTGATAATAACGGTTCTATTTCTTGGCGTTGAAACTGTTGCCAAGCTGTAATTCCCTGTCTTTCTAGCCTTGAACCTGCTTGGGCTTCGTTACTCAGGCGAGAGGCTTGGGTAGCAAGTATGGCAGCTATACCACCGAAAAGAAGGGATACAAATAAGAATCCTGAACCAATCCGAATTCTTTGTGTCGCTTTTTTATTAGCCGCAGCTAAAATATTTTTTGCTTCCTCAGCTTTTTTTAATTGCTGTTCAGTTTCTTGACGCTGTTTCTTTTCTCTTTCTAGTTCTCTTTCTAGTGCTTGTTGTAACTCTTCTTCAGCTAATTTTCTTTATTGTTTTTCTCGTTCTAGTTCCTCTATTACCGCTTTTAACTTAGGTTCTTGTTGCTGACGGATAAACAAAGCCAAATAATCATGAACCAATTGATAACGTTCACAGGGATTTTCTGGTAGCAACACCACTAAACCAGATTTGACAAATATCTCTAAGACTAAATCTAATTTTTTCTCAGCTTGGGTTTGATCTCGTTCTAATAATGATTTTAAATCTCTTTCTAATTCTACCTTAGTTTTTAACGGTCTTGTTCCTTGTTCGTCTGTAAGAAAATAAAGTAATAATTCGGCAAGTTATTGATTTTCATCACCGCAATCTTTAACTATTTCCCCTAAATAACGTTTAACTAATTTTTGTTTGTTACCACATTCTTGATATGCTGCTAGGGTTGTAATTTTTTCTGTTTCTAATTGCGCCCCCACAACTTGTAATTCAATGGGACGAACTGAACCTAATTCTCCTGCTAAATCTTCTACCAGTCGGTTAATTAAATCCGGTTTTAACTGAAAAGTTGTTTTTTTAGTTAACCTCTCAATAGTAGTTTTAGCATTTTCTGGGGTTAAATTTCCTAATTTATATAGCACATTCTTACTCAGAATACCATCACCAATAATATTCATATCGGGGATTTCATCACATTCTAATAAAAGATGTAAGTAATCTACCCGCAAAGATAAAATTACCCGCAGAGATCCAATGTTTTTATTTTTATCTAGACATTTCCCTAAAAACTGAAAAAATTCTGTTCTAGCTTTATCGTCGGGATACACAAAGAAAAATTCTTCAAATTGGTCAAAAATTAACACTGTTCTCAGGTTATTTTTTTCAATTTCTACCAGTTGTGAAATAAACTCTTCCTGAGAATCTAATTTTAAATCTTCCGGTTTGAATCTTTCTGGTAGTACATTTAATAGTTCTTTTTTTAATTCTGTAAACCAACTATTATAAACTCTAATGGTCACAGGTAAATTATCTTTAAATCCTATGGCTTTATTTTCTAATGCAGGAATTAACCCAGCATTAACTAGTGAACTTTTACCAACTCCCGACTGTCCATGAATGACAATGATTTTTTTATCATTTCTACCAATACTTTCTAGTAAGTTATCTACATCTATTTTCCGTCCAGATGCTTCAATTTCTAGAGAAATATTTTCTTTATTCACCAAAGATGTATTTTTTGATGGTTTTAACCAACCCGCACCAATAAACGCCCGCAAACCAAATAAATTTGATCATTAATCCATGCACTACCGGATAACAACAATTATTTCTAAATTCTTCTCGGACTTGATTAGCTGAACTTAGCATTTGTGATAAATTGGGTAAGGATTCCCAACCAACTATCATTAATGCTTGAATTTGATCATTAAATTCTTCTCGAATCGCATTATATAATGTTCTTTCTGATGTTTGTAGTTGTAAAATTTGAATTTCAACCGAGCATATTTTCTGCAATTCTTCAATCAGTTGAGTTTGCAAATTGAGATAATTACACTTAACTAATATCAGCTTAAATTCTCCCGCAGAAGCTTCTATAGCCCATGCTAAATCTTCTAGTTGTTGTTGATTATCAAATTGTTCTGAGTTTATCATATTGATTAGTAATTAGTAACATAAGTTGCTAGTTAGGGAGATTATCTGATAGCGTAGCGTGGCGCAAGCCATATCAGGATATCCAGGATTTAAGGATTAACAGGATTAAAGCTGGGATTTTATTACCAATTACCAATTACCTATTACCAGCGTTAAACTATATAACTAGCAATTTGGATTAGTAATTAGTAATTAGTAATTATTAATTATTAATTATTAATTATTAATAAATCCTGTTTGTGTAGCTTATCCTATATCTTTAACCGCTATGTTAAAAACATATCAGACATTTTCTTAAATCCTGAAAATCCTTAAATCCTGAAAATCCTAATTCAGACATTTTCTTAAATCCTGTTAATCCTTAAATCCTGGATATCCTGATTCAGACAAAATCTTAATCTAAGAACCCCACCCCCAACCCCCTCCCCGCAAGCGAGGAGGGGGCTATGATATATCTTAATCCAAAAACACATCAGCAATATCTACATCTGTGATTTCTAAATCTTCGCTAGATTCAAAATAAACAACATGAAAATCTGCTGCTTCCAATTCCACTTGTAACCGTAATAATTCTGTTGATTTACCGCAACCAATATGTCCAGTAAATAGGTTACAGGTGGGATCATTTATATTCCAATCTATATGATCCTTAATAGTTCTGATGATATCTTCACCACGCACCTCAGAAAAGTCAATATAACATTTTTGATCTTCCACATTCCTAGCTACAAGAGTGCGAGCGGGGTTAGTCGGGGTTAGTGGCTTTATAAAAATCCTTGATATCTATGGTCATAGTGTCAGTAGTATGATTGTCCTGGTAGTTGCGGAAATATCCTTATAGACAATAATACTTGTTTTAGGGCATATAAAAACCACCCATCAATCGAAACCGCCAACATTTTTGCGATGTATGAAAAACTACCAGAATGAAATTTTTCTGCCTATTTAGATGTGCTAGAAATGATAGATGTTGAAAAAGTAGAATAAAGCAAGGACAATTGGGTAATTTTTTACTGGGAATACTCTTGCTAATGTGAAAGAAATAAAATCTAATTCACCTGTTTTTACTGTCAAGAGTTAAGATAAAAATAGTTCTGTAATTCTGTAACTTTTATGACTGTAGCTACTGCTAAACGCTTTACCGTCACTGAATATCACCGTCTAGCGGAACTCGGCTTCTTTGAAGAAGATGAACGAGTAGAATTAATTAAAGGTGAAATAATTCAAATGGCTGCAAAAGGTAAATCACATTCAACCTTCAATAGACGACTAATCAGAGAGTTAACACAATTACTAGGTAATCGTGCAACCTTACAAAATCAAGATCCTATATCTATACCTCCAAACAGTGAACCAGAACCAGATTTAGCAATTGTCCGCAATCGTGCTGATGACTATTTCATAGATCACCCTAAACCATCTGATATATTACTTATAATTGAAATTTCCAATTCCACTTTGAAATATGATCGAGAAATCAAATTACCTCTTTATGCAGAAGCAGGTATTTCTGATTATTGGATCTTTAATTTAATCAAATATTGTCTAGAGAGTTATAGTCAGCCTTATCAAGATTTACAAGGTAATTTTGATTATCGTCGTAGATTGATTTTATTACCTAATGAGTCAGTTAAATTGCCATCTTTCCCTGACTTAGTTTTAGATTTATCTAAAGTATTTCCAGAGTAAAAATAAAGGAATAAAATTTAAATTTGCAAATTTTATAGAAATATGGTAAATTCATATTGCACTGGTAGAATGGACTTTTATTGCAAACTCATATAACACTGACAACTCTTTATACCAATTTCTCAACCTTTACTACCAAATAACTAACCCAAATCCTCAACTTCAAAAATTGAGGATTTAGCTTAACAGCAAGAAGCCCCACGTCTCACTCTTAGGATTGTGGGACGAATGAACATTTTCTGATTCTTCTAATTTTATGATAGAATTAAATCGAATAGGTGTAGTCCAATTAAATGCTGAAAAGCAGCCTATTTAAATAGAAACCAATTGTTTTAAAAGAACTAAAGAACCGTGGGACACACGGTCTTAAAGCTCAGTCAATGTCTTCAAAGAAGAGTCGCCCAGAAGCCCACACTCACCCGAAGGGGAGTGTGTGGAGTATGTCACATCAAACTCTTAAATTCTCTCTGTGCCTGGAGCTCCTCTGCGTGAAAAAAAAATTACCCCTTATCAACCAACCCCTCCAAAACCTGCTGTAAATCACTCGTCAACTCAGATACAGCTTGTCTAGCAGCAACCCGACTACTTTTATAACCCGAAAAACGTTCAGAAATAGAAATTGGTTCACCCACAGTCATCTTCACCTGTTGCTTACCCAATTGTGGACGATTTAAAGGAATATTCCCCTTAATTTTATTAACCATATCCCATAAAATTAAAGTTGTTTCTGCAAATCTTTCTACCGTGGGTTTTTCGCGGATATAAATAGTAGAAACAGCCACAAAACTCTCAACTAACCTCATGTGCCACATCCGAAAATAGGCTTCTTCAGCAATTCTATCTCCTAAACTTTTATCAATGGGTGATAATAACTTGATATCTTTAAAATCTTCCCTAAATATATAATTCCAACCCGATTGTTCTACCCGTCTACATCTATCATTCCAATTACCTCTAGATGGTAAATCAAAATATTGTTCAGCAATAAATAACGCCATATTCATCACAGATTGTAAGCGATAAGCTAAAGCTTCATTTCTATCTGTAATTTCCCCATTAGTAATTTTTTCATCTGGCAATGTTTGATGATAAAACTTAGTGTAAAATTGCTCCATTACCGATAATAAATGTTCAGCCAAACCTAACAATCGGGGATAAAGTGTAGCCAAAGAAGCCTCAGTCTTTTCTTGATTTACAGATAACCCACTAGCAGCTTCTAATTCAGTTAACAAATTTGCTATATTATCCCAAGGCTCATTAACATAACTATATTTAATGCCAATTGGTAAAATTAAAACTTCCTCATCTCTTCCCGCTTTTTGCAAATCTTCCGCACACCAAAAACCCATCTGTGCAATACCCGGTTCCAAAGGACTGATAATCTCCGATAAACCATTTGTAGCCCCTTCCGGCGCAGCAGCCATAGGAAACTGACCATTAATATACAAATCCCGCGCAGAACGCAACCCAGTCCAGTCAGCTTTACCGCGTTGAATGGGAGTTCCTCCCAAATGGGAAATTACCCAACCCACGTGAGAACCAGCCCAAAGAGGAATTCCCCGATCATAGATAAAATGGGTATGAAGAGGATATTGTAGCTGTGTACCCTCAACTCGTGCTACTTTAGGCAAGATTTGGGACAGTAAATAAGTTAAACAAAGAGGGTCTGCTGTTTGAGGATGACGAAACGCCAACATAAACCGGATTTTACCATCCTGAAATCGCTTATAGCAATCCGCCAAAACTTCAACGTTGTCTGCTTCGATGTTGCTAATGGGTGTTCGCCAACGTATCCAGTTAGGTAAAACTAAATGTACTAATTTTAACAATAAAGGGTTAAAAGCTGGCGGAATAAATTCTAAAGGTGGTTGTGCTTGATACATTGCTTCAGACAAGGTAATTATCTCCTCAAGTTACATGAAAAAAGCATATTTATAAGAAGTTTCGCGCAAAGTCGCAAAGGAGCAAAGACGCAAAGGAAGAAAGGGAAGTAGATTAACTCAGGTTATGGTCTAATTTGTGGGTCTTTGATCTAAAATCTGTTTGACTACATGGAAACATTTTAAACATACCCGATTGGAAAAGTTAGTAAGTAAAGGTAAAAAGAATGCGATTATCACAAATGTTATTTGTTACACTACGGGATGATCCTGCTGATGCGGAAATCCCTAGTCATAAATTGTTGCTGCGGGCTGGTTATATCCGTCGCATTGGGAGTGGGATTTATGCTTATCTTCCCCTAATGTGGCGGGTTTTGCAAAAGGTTTCCCAAATTGTGCGGGAAGAAATGAATGCTACTGGCGCACAAGAATGTCTATTACCGCAGTTACAACCTTCAGAATTATGGCAGGAGTCGGGACGCTGGGATACTTATACTAAGGCTGAGGGAATTATGTTTTCTCTGGTTGATAGAAGGGAACAACAATTAGGACTTGGCCCCACTCATGAGGAAGTCATTACTACTATTGCCCGTGATATGATTCGCTCATATCGGCAACTACCTGTACATTTATATCAAATTCAAACTAAGTTTCGTGATGAAATTCGTCCCCGTTTCGGTTTAATGCGCGGACGAGAATTTATTATGAAAGATGGTTATTCTTTCCATGCTGATGAAGAAAGTTTGAAAAAAACTTACCAGGATATGTACACTGCTTACAGTAATATGTTGCGGCGTTCTGGTTTAGCTTTTCGGGCTGTGGAAGCTGATTCTGGTGCTATTGGTGGTTCTGGTTCAACAGAATTTATGGTGTTAGCAGATGCGGGAGAAGATGAAGTTCTCTATACTGAAGATGGTAAATATGCAGCAAACGTAGAAAAGGCGGTTTCTTTACCTGTTGATTCGGAAACTTCACCTTTTACAACTTACGAAAAACGAGAAACTCCCGGAACTGATACAATTGACAAACTTTGTAATTTCTTGAAATGTTCTCCTACCCAAATTGTCAAAAACGTTTTATATCAAATTGTTTATGATAACGGTTTAACGGTTTTGGTATTGATAAATATTCGTGGAGATCAAGAAATTAATGAAGTTAAATTACAAAATGAATTGACTAAATTAGCTCCTCAATTTGGTGCGAAAACTATCCTAACTCTAACTGTACCCAATGCCGAAGCCCAAGAAACATGGCAGGCTAAATCTTTACCTTTAGGTTATATAGCACCAGATATTGCTGATGATTATATTTCTGGCAGTAAACAGGTAAATTCTCAGTTTGTGCGTTTGGTTGATCAAACTGCGGTGGAGTTAAAGAACTTTGTCACTGGTGCAAATGAAAGCGGTTTTCACGTAGTTGGGGCAAATTGGAATGAGCAATTTAAGTTACCTGTTTTAACCGTAGATATTCGTAAGGCAAAATTAGGCGATCGCTCCCTTCACGACTCAACCCAAACCCTACAAACAGCTAGAGGTATCGAAGCCAGTCACATCTTCCAACTAGGGACAAAATACTCTCAAGCTATGGGTGCAAATTATACCAACGAACAAGGGGAAGAAAAGCCTTTAGTTATGGGTTGCTATGGTGTTGGTGTGTCTCGATTAGCACAATCAGCCGTTGAGCAATCCTATGATAAAGATGGGATAATTTGGCCAATAGCGATCGCACCATATCACGCTATCATCACAATTCCTAACATTAAAGATGCCCAACAAATCGCTATTGCCGAAAAACTTTACACAGAACTCAATAAAGCGGGTGTAGAAACATTATTAGATGATCGAGATGAACGGGCAGGAGTAAAATTTAAAGATGCAGATTTAATCGGTATCCCCTTCAGAATCGTCACCGGCAGAGCCATTACAAATGGTAAAGTCGAAGTAGTCAAACGCGCAACAAAAGAATCACAAGAAATTGCTATTGAGGAAGTTATAACTACATTGCAAAAATGGGTTAAAGAAGCAATAGAAGGGTAAAATATAAATCTTGTGGGGCAGGCATCTTGCCTGTCGCTACTGCCGTTAAGATTTGTTTATAAGTCTTGGTTAATTTTCCAATTTTACGCAAACAAGTAAATCATAACAAAAAGGACAAGTAGGATGAATACAAATAAATTAGTCTCCTCAGCCAATGTAGATTATCGAGAATTAGATTATCTATTAGGATGCGAAAACTGGAAAGTAGCAGATGAAGAAACATTCAGAATGATGCTACAAGCAGCCAGAAGAGAAAAAGAAGGTTGGTTAGATATGAACGCTATTAAAAAATTCCCCTGTGAAGACCTTCTTATCATTGATCAATTGTGGGCAAAACACAGTAATAATCGTTTTGGGTTCTCTGTCCAGAAGCGCGTCTATCACAATTTAGGAGGAACGAAAGAGTACGATAAGAAAACTTGGCAAGCTTTTTGCGAACAAGTCGGTTGGCGAAAAGCAGGAAAGCAAGTGTATTGGAATGATATTAATTTTGATATAAAAGCACCAGTAGCTCATCTCCCATTGTGGGGTAGTAGTTGCGGTCTAGGAACAACTGGTGGTGGATGGTTTGTTGGTGTGGGTTGGGGTTATACTATTGAAGCTCTAGATGGTGGCGCAGGAGTTTCTTGTCTAGTATCGAGACTTATAGACTGTAACATATAAATAAAATTGGTACTTTTACTTAGGGTTTGCTGAATAAAACTGAAACCTTTTATTAATAAAGGTTTCGCTGTTATCACAAGAAAGTGCAAGGTTTTGGCTTATGGTGTCTCAAAATTGGTGTATTTTCCTGGGTCAGATTTGGAAAATTGAGGATATCCAGGATTAATCTTTAACTTGTTTATCCATTCGTGCTATTTGTTAAGGACTTCTATATTTATTTTGTTAATACATTGTTCTCCATCTGAAGAAACCCTTTTTATCTTTATTCGTAAAATTCCTAATTGACTAAGTGGTATATATCTATTAGATTTATCGTCTCTAGTTGTCATTTCAAAACTTTGTTCATAGCTATTAAGAATAGTATCTAATAAGCAATTTAAATTGCGGGAATATGTAGAAATAAAATCTATATATTGAATATTTAGAACCCCTATAGATTTTAATGCAGATTCATATATGTAATCTTTTCTAATTTGGTTAATTGTATTTTCAATATTTTCCATTTGTGATTTAGATAATATAGTTCCATTTAGCTCTCTATTGATTTGGCGCAAATAATCCAAGTGTCCCTCTATACTTGCAATAAGTATCCTAGCCACTTTCTTTTCTTCCTGAATTTTCCTGAAGCTTTCTAAAGCTCTATTTCCAATATAGATGCTTATAACTGCCCCAAAAGTTGTTAATACTTGTACAAGTATTTTATTGTCAAAAATCTGATTAAAATCTGGTGGTAAATCTTGGAAAATATAAGCAAATAAAAATGGAAAAATCAAAAAAACTAAAGAAGGTAAAATTATAGGTCTATTCCTAAACCAGTTAACTACTATCTGAAATATGTCAATATTAGAGTTTATTTTTATAGCCTGCCAAATTAGCCATAAACCTATGAGACTTGTTAGGGCTAAATTCAAAATAACCTCTGAATGTAAATTCATACTCTGGTTTTAGTCAAACTTTCAAAATGTGATCACTCAGCTATTATATTGTATAATTAAGTGATATAGATTAAACTGACGGAAGGAAACCCAACATTAGGAAAGGTAAAATAAAATGGCTACAACAGAAATCAAATTTACCCTCACCTTACCAGAAGTCCCAGAAATTCATCGTTTAGAAGCAGAAAAAAAAGCAAAAGAAGCATACATCATGACATTATTATGTCATGGAGATATTAGTGCTGGACGTGCAGTAGAACTATTAGAAATTGAACGGTGGCAACTTTCTGATTTAATGGACAGCTATAAAATCTCTCCCTTCCCCACCCAAACCAAGGAAGAATTGCAACAAGAAGTTACTCAAACATTAGAAATTTTAAACCAGTATAAAAAGTGATTATTGTTTCCGATACAACTCCTTTAAGTGAATTAGCAAAAGTTGGACAACTCAATTTACTGCGAGATATTTTTGGCAAAGTTATTATTCCGATAGAAGTTTATAATGAAGTAACCACAGGAACTCATCCAGCAGTTAATTTAGTTAAATCAGCAGATTGGATAGAGATAATAGCAGTTAATAATTTAGAACAACTATCTAATCTGAAAAAAGCAACGAATTTAGGTGCAGGTGAATGTGCTGCAATGGTTCTTGCTGAAGAGTTATCATCTGATCAATTATTAATGGATGATTTGGATGCTAAACGAGTTGCTTTATCTCGAAATTTAAAGATTATTGGCACAATTGGTATTTTATTAGTAGCAAAACAACAAGGGTTAATTCCTACAATAAAAGATGTTTTAGATGGGTTAATTGTACAAGGTAAACATATTAATTCACGACTCTATCAAGAAGCTTTATTGGCTGCACAAGAGTAATGCAATCATAATTGATTAAGCTAGAATTTACTCAAATAGCCATTGCCGATTATCAGTTAAAAATTATTGTCTATAACATTGACCAGGAGGCAATATATCAATGGATAAATTAGAAAAATATCGAAATTATATTCAAAGTATCCTCCAAGAATACAGTCAATATCAACCCTCCTATGGAGATGTGGAATTACAGTTAATGATTGATAGAGAACATGATCATTATCAATTAATGACTGTGGGTTGGAATGGAGAAAAACGCATTCATGGCATTATGTTACATCTTGACATTAAAAACAGCAAAATTTGGATACAACATAATGGAACTGAAAGAGGAATTACTCAAGATTTATTAGCATTAGGAGTACCCAAGCAAGACATTGTATTGGCATTTCACTCACCAACAAGGAGAAAGTATACTGATTTTGCCGTGAGTTAAAATGGCATTTATTATAGAGTCAAATTAAACTCTTGTGAGGTAGGCATCTTGCCTGCCCTGACAATAGATTATTTTCACTCAACCCTGCCATGTTCATTGTTTACAAAAATTTAATTGTGTACTTTCCCCACTAACCTATATTACCACTAAAATGTGACTATAATTGTCAATATAATTACTTACTAACCTCTATGAGTCAGTGTCTCAACCCCGAATGTCTACAACAAAATCCACCAAAAACTATCCTTTGTCAATCATGTGGCAGTAAAATAGTGCTGCAAGAACGGTATCGTGGTATCCGTGTTATTGGTGAAGGTGGTTTTGGGAGAACCTTTTTAGCAGTAGACGAACAAAGATTAGATACACCTTGTGTCATTAAGCAATTTTTACCACAACAATCAGGCAGTAGTGCGCTAAAAAAAGCCACAGAATTATTTGAACAAGAAGCAATTAGACTAAACGATTTAGGCAAACATCCACATATTCCAGATTTACTCGCATTCTTTCCCCAAGAAGGCAGACTTTATCTAATTCAAGAATTTATCGAAGGTCAAAATTTATTAAACGAATTACGACAACAAGGAACATTTAGCGAAGCTGAAGTTAGAAAAGTATTAACCGAATTATTACATATTTTACAATTTGTTCATGACCACAAAGTCATTCATAGAGATATTAAACCAGAAAATATTATTAAAAATTCTCGCACAGGCACATTATTCCTAATTGATTTTGGCGTTTCTAAAGAAGTAAGCAGCAATGTTTTTACCAAACTAGGAACAATTACAGGTACACCTGGTTATGCACCACCAGAACAATTTCGTGGCATGGTTTTTCCTAATAGCGATATTTATAGTTTAGCCGTAACTTGTATTAGATTATTAACCGGTTATTTGCAAAGACTCGATGGTAGTGACCCACTATTTAATTCCATGAATATGCAGTGGGAGTGGAAACAATATATCTCTGTGAGTCCTGAGTTAGAAATAGTATTAGATAAAATGCTGAACGACTTACCCTCGAATCGTTTTCAGTCTGCAACAGAAGTTTTATCAGCCTTGGAAACACAGCAAAATTTACCACCAATTATTTCTTCTAGTCATTCCCGGCACATTTCCACAACACTTATTTACCCACAACAATCCAGAGTTTTTAGAGACGATTTAGGTAATAATTTATTTTTAGAAATAGTAGCTATTCCTGAAGGAACATTCCTCATGGGTTCATCACTAGAAGAGGGATATAAACATGAAAAACCCCAACATGAAGTCACAATCCCACCTTTCTACATGGGAAAATACCCAATTACTCAAGCACAATGGGAAAAAATAGCAAATTTACCGAAAATTAATCTAGATTTAAACCCCAAACCCTCACATTTCCCAGGTACAAATCTACCAGTTGAAAAAGTATCATGGTTTGATGCCCAGGAATTTTGTGCTAGATTGGGGGAATACACAGGTAAAATGTATCGCTTACCCAGTGAAGCGGAATGGGAATATGCGTGTAGAGCTAATACCACAACTCCATTTTATTTCGGTGCAACCATCACTACAGATTTAGTTAATCATCACAACAAATATGGACAAACCACAGACGTAGGAAAATTTACCCCTAATGACTTTGGTTTATATGATATGCACGGTAACGTCTGGGAATGGTGCGAAGATGCTTGGCATAAAGATTATACCAACGCACCTAATGATGGTAGTTCTTGGATTAGCGACGATAATAAACGCACATTACGCGGTGGTTCTTGGTCCCAAGATCCTGAAAACTGCCGTTGTGCCTATCGTAACTACATAGTTGCTGGTGCTAACAACTACGGTAGCGGTTTTCGAGTTGCTTGTTTTTCTGGGTGATTATTAACTGTTAATTAACCCTCAATTCCCGCATCTCGTAACCGTTTCTCCAACTGGGCTAAACGTTGTAAAGCAGCCTCCTTTTCCCGTCGTTCCTTCTCAACCGACTCAAACCCCCACAATAATAAATTACCCTCTTTATCCCACCACCGCAACCAATAACCATCACGGTTTTCTCGCTTTCCTGACCACACACCAATAAATAAATCCATTTCCCCTAACCAGTAACGGTTATTTTCATCAGGGGAACGTAGCTGGTATTTGCCTGAATCCTGTAAACGATGTACTTCTAAAATACCCGTATCAGGCGCAAAAATCAGGTAATTTGCCACTTGTAAAACTTCTTCATAAAAAAACCATTTACCAGGAGGAAAAGTCCGTTTACTAGAATATTCACTCCCATTTGTATCAGAAAGAAATTCCATCACCACAACAGGAATTTCCCCTTGTTTGTGAGGAGTATAGCTACGTTGTACTTGCTCTCTAGGTACGGTAATTTTCGGTATGTAAGCCCAATCAGGTGCTTTTATGACAACTTTATCATTAACTGTAGTACAGATGCCATAATTGGTCGTAGCTAGGGCTGTTTCTGGCAGTTTTCCTCCTAGTTGTAGGCTTTCCGTCAGTGCCGCAGCTAAACAGGGTTGATTGACATTATCCACAGGTTCATCTTCTAAAACAAAGTCTTCTGGCAAGAGTTCCCAGGTAATTTTCTGGGTCGAAGCAGTGACAACCATAGCAGCCACAAATAAGGGATTAATAATTAATTATAGTTGACACTCTCAGAGTCTTTAGGTAACATCACATTTTCCTCAATTTTAATTTAAAAGTTTTTTAAAGAAAGCATAAGATTTAGATAAAGAAAAAAGTGACCGACTCAAAAAGATAACTCTACAATTGAAGTGAGCAGCAATAGCAATTTATGTACAAATCAAAGCATCTATTTAAGATATAACCTTTATAAACAGGCTACTTGTCTTACAAATACTATTTCTATCCTCAATCCAGTAGGTTTTATATATGAATGACCAACAAAGAACTAACGGTATTTCTTCCGGTGTGGTAGCAGCTATTTCCGCAGTAGTGATAGTGGTAAGTGGTGGTGTGGCTTGGTTTTCTGCCCAGACTCCTGATACTCCCACACCTGGCAACTCCTCACAAACCATTAAACAACCCATCAAGCAATCAACAATCCAACAAGGTAATGAACAGACTGCTAGTATATATTGGCTCAGATCCAAGGAAAATCGTCTTGATTTAGTTCCCCAACCCTTTAAAGTTGCCGCTACCCAACCCAATAAAGTTTTAGAAGTAGCATTTAAAACTTTATTAGCAGGTCCCAGTGAAGGCACAGACTCTACCACTATTCCCAATGGTACTCAACTATTGGGAATAGTGGTAGAAAACAATAATGTTCATGTGAATTTATCTGAAAACTTTACCACTGGTGGAGGTAGTACCTCCATGATGGGGCGTGTAGGACAAGTTGTATATACTGCTACTAGTTTAAATCCTAAAGCGAACGTATATATTGAAGTCAATGGCAAACGTTTAGAAGTTTTAGGGGGTGAAGGTGTGGAAATAACACAACCACTCACCCGCGAAAGTTTTCAGAAAAATTATCCGCTTTAATCAGTTGTTAGTGGTCAGTTGTTAATTGTAATTGGTGATTACCATTGCGTATTGAAACTTAATCAGGGTTGATTCTCATTAAAGGCTGACCATATTCCACCGGTTCACCATTTTGAAGTAAAATTTCCATCACTTGTCCAGAGACTTCGGCTTCAATTTCGTTCATTAGCTTCATCGCTTCAATGATACAAACACTTTGACCAGCTTTGACGCGATCGCCTACTTCCACAAACGCCGCTTCTCCTGGCGCTGGGGAGCGGTAGAATGTCCCTACCATTGGTGATGGTACTTCAACTAACTTTTGATTAATTGATGAAGGAGAATGAGCAGATTGTGGTGGGGAATTGTCTACAACTTTATTTGTTACCCCTCCCTCTGAAATTGAACTGGGTAACGCTGTAGATACCAATTGGGTGACACCAGCATTTACCACACCACTAACCGTTCCTGGGGCATTATTGCTAAAACTGACAGCTTTTCGGACTGTTAACTCAAATTCATTATTTTTGAGGGTAACTTCCGCAATATCTGTTTGGGCAATAGTTACTAATAGCTGACGGATTTCATTAAAGTCTAATGTCACAATTATTTTACCTCGACCTAACTGTTAAATTAAAATTCTCAGTAAAGCAGGGATTTAATCCCTCTATAAAAAAGGGATTGAAATCATGATTACCAATTTGGGACTTTGGACTGCGACTATGTTTAGTCGAAGCAGTTTGGATTTTATTCCTCACTATTCCCAGTTGGTATCAAAAAAATAGGAAAATTATTCCCTGCCTAAATACTTATCTTCTCTGGTATCAATCTTTATCCGCTCCCCTTGAGCAATAAATAAAGGAACCATGATAGTTGCACCAGTTTCTAATTTTGCTGGTTTAGTACCACCGGTTGCGGTATCACCCTTAACACCAGGATCTGTTTCGACAATTTCCAAAACTACAGAATTAGGTAGTTCTACTTCTAGAACCTGTTCACCCCAGCGAATTACGTTCACTTCCATACCTTCTTTAAGGTACTTGACGCGATCGCCGATTTGCTGTGTAGTTAATCTACCTTCTTCATAAGTTTCCATATCCATAAAGATAAACTCATCGCCTTCTTTATAGGTATGTTGCATTGTCAACTTTTCCAAATTAGCCTGGGGAAGGCTTTCTCCAGCCCGAAAAGTTTTTTCTAACTGTTTCCCACTTTGAACGTTTTTGAGTGTTGTCCGCACGAAGGCAGAACCCTTGCCTGGCTTAACGTGAAGAAACTCTATCACGCGCCAAACCGAACCATCTAATACAATTGAAACACCAGATCGAAAGTCGTTACTAGAGATCATGAAACTTTCAAATTTTCCAAGACAATCGGCATTTATTGTACCCTTCCAGCGTCATAATTTGTTAGTTATCAGGGAATAGGCAATAGGCAAGAGGGAATAGGCAATAGGTAGAGATCAATATTCTTTTCTTGTCCTTCTCCCTTGCCTCGCTTGTCTCTTCAATCCCCTGCTTCCCCTGCCTCTTCAATCCTCAGTCCCTCAATGTGGGAAGATAATCAATGAGTTAGTTCCAGTCAACACTTTGATGCTGAAGAAAGAGAAATTCCATGTTGAACTTATTAAAGTCCTGGGTGAAGAACAGCCTAAAAGTGATATTGCTGTTAACAATATTGTTAGGCACAAGTACGGCTGGGTGGACTCCCACTAGTAACGCCAGCTTACCAGCGGGGAACGCAATCACTGACGGTAAGGCTTTGTTGCGCTACGCACTGCCGATAAATAATCAACCTGTACGTAAATTGCAAAACCGTTTAGAGGATATTTCTAACCAACTGCGGGCAAATAAGCGGTGGGGTGCAGTCAATAATGACCTCAAGCAAGCATTGCAGATACTCGATAAACCTTCCCAAATATTAGCAAGTGTTCCGGAAGAACGCCAACCTCAAGCCGAAGCTTGGATGACTGAATTGAAATCTGGCATCATAGAACTGCAAGAAGTAGTTAAAACTAAACGCAAAGAACCTATTCTTGACGGAAGAGCCAAATTACTCAATCTTGTCAGCTTGTTAGAAGAATCAATGGTGAAGGAATTCCCCTTTGAAGTTCCGGCTGAGTACAGTAATTTACCCCAACTTAAAGGTCGCGCTACTATTGCTTTCAAAACTAATAAAGGTGATCTCACTGTAGTTTTAGATGGCTATAGCGCCCCTGTTACTGCTGGTAATTTTGTAGATTTGGTACAACGAGGTTTTTATAACGGTTTAGAATTCACTCGTTCGGAAGAATCTTATTTCCTGCAAACCGGAGATCCTGTAGGTAAGGAAGTCGGTTTTATTGATCCTCAAACTGGCAAATATCGGGCTATTCCTTTGGAAATTTTAGTTGAAGGCGAAAAAGAACCAACCTATGGCACTACTTTGGAAGAAGCTGGGCGTTATTTAGATATGCCGGTTTTGCCTTTTTCGTCTTTTGGTGCGTTAGTTATGGCGCGTCCAGAAAATGAAGCAAATGGCGCTTCTTCGCAAATTTTCTTCTTTCTCTTTGAACCAGAACTTACTCCAGCAGGACGCAATCTTTTAGATGGTCGCTATGCGGTATTTGGTTATCTGACTGAAGGGAGAGAGGTTTTAGATAAGCTGAAAGCTGGTGACAAAATCGAATCAGCAACTGTTGTTCAAGGTATGGAAAATTTAATTCAGCCTCAATCAGCTTAATAAGAGATTAAAATGTAGAGACGTTTGATCAAACGTCTCTACCTTCTACTACAAAACTAGCGATTTTTATTACTCTCAGCTTTCTTAGCAAAACATGATCTTACAGCTATTTCCAATCATATAAGGTACATCTTAGCCCCCTCCCCGCAAGCGATGAGGGGGTTGGGGGTGGGGTTCTTGTTCCGGGTTTGATGACAATTTGCTGTATAACGCCGCAAAAAGCATCAGATTGTGTTTGTTTTTCTTTTGCAGACCAATTGCCACCACCAGCAGCAAGTTTTATAGTTTTATCACCTGCCTTATTAAGATGGCTTATCAGAAGGTTTTCATCAATAACTTCCGAATTTTCTTCTACCAAGATTTTGTATAATGACAGAAATACAATTCTAAAGTATCTTGAAATTTTTGACCAATGACAACTAACCGAAATATATAACAAAAACCCCAGAAGTAAAAACTTCTGAGGTATAAAGAGTTTTAGGAACGATTGAGAACAATAGCAATTTTGTGATCAGTTGGAGTAGGCAATCTTTAGACTGATCACAAAATGGCTTTGTCAGCATCTCAAACTAAGAACCTAAAAGCCCACAGGTCAACTACTTAAATACTCTAACAGGGTATTTATATCTCAGTAGCCAAGTTGGCGTTTTTTTAATGAATTATAAATTTAATTCCATAGCATGATATTAGCTGTATCTGGGTTTAGATTCATGCTAATAATTAAATAACATCTATCTTTGGAGAGATATTATAAAATGCTGGTGGGCATTGCCCACCCTACAAAATTATCCGAAAAATCCTGAACTCTTGGACTCTTGAAATTCTTGATTCTTGTTAACTAATTCGTAAAGCTTATTTTCAAACTTTTGGGTACAAGCTGACCAATCAAATTCAAGAATTGAAGGACGAGCTTGTTCAGCTAATTGATTTTTGAGGTCAGGATTTTCGAGGATTGTAATTACTTTTTGGGCAAAGTCTTCAGAGTTATTGGGTGCTGCTAGAAAACCATTAACTCCAGGGAATACTTGTTCAGTTGTGGAAGGTGCAAAAGCTGCAACAACGGGAGTTCCGGAAGCCAAAGCTTCATTAGTTGTCGTGCAGAAATTTTCTGTAGTTGAGGGATTAACAAATACATCTGCTCTAGCAAACCAACCCAAAAGTTCTTTACCATGAGATTCACCCCAAATAGTTACACCGTCTGGGAATTTTTGGGCGCGACGGCGAATTTCTGCATCTAATGGACCACTACCAATAATTACTAAATGAACATTAGGAATTTTTGCAGCAATGAGAGGATAAATATCTAAAAGTTGACTAACATTTTTTTCTGCGGTAATGCGTCCTACAAATAGAAGTGTGGGACGGTTATCATTGGGAATGGGATTATGAACAATATTGCGAGGATGAAATTTTTCGCAATCAATTCCTTGATAAGGTACATATTCGCAGCGTTGACATTGTAATCTTTTGTATTTAGCTAACTGCTCACGAGATGGAAATAAATTTACATCGTAAGTATCACTAAATTGTTTAACTAAAATTGGTACTAGCGGACGCACCAAATTAAAGAATATATTACCAAAGTAATATTGAATATAGGCAACAATATCTGTATGGAAAACAGAGATAATCGGTGTTTTTGTTCTTTTTGCGTATTCCACGCCTACAGAACGTCCATAACCTTGTAAGAATATGGAATATAAACCTCTCATTTGTGCGGCTTCTTCGACAATAATAATATCTGGTTGGAAATGATTAAGTAATTTTGTATCACTCCAATGACGATAACTTAATGGTTGGGGTAAAGATTTATAAAATATCAGCGGTTGTGTAGGGAATGAATAGGAAGAAAAATTGATATAAGTTTCTAGTTCTTCTATTCCCGACATAGGACGATTACCAACTTGTTTCGGGTATTTATGATTAATTTCTGGATGAACTAGAAAAACTTCATGTCCTTGTTCTAATAACCATTGCACTCGTTGATGAACTGCAACAGAAACTCCTGTTAAAAATGGAGCGTATAATCCTGTGAATAAGGCAATCCGAAGGGGTTTATTTTTCATGATTTTGAGGTAATATTTTCGACAAAGATAGATTACTGATGCGCTGGTTTATAATAATTATTGGATTGGGGATTTTAGATATTGAAGTGCAAATAATAAATCTCAAATTTTTCCCCATTCCTTTAAAGTGAAGCTTTTGGATCAATTGGTTGATCTAACCACTGGTAAGGACGGTATTCAATTAAACGAATATTTTCACGCCCTTTAATTCGATAGGTAAGTCCACGCCATGTAATGCTTGATGTCCACAAAGAAGATAGGATTGTTAAGCCATAAATCCACTGTGTTAAGGGAATAACTATCAACATTTTGAGGATAATTAAGGGTGATAGTTTAGGTATTTTTTCATCTTGCTTTTGCAGCACTTGATGTATTCCTAATTCCATTAATAGCATCAGTAAGACTAAGCCAATGGTGTAGGAAATATAGACGGCAAATAATAAAGCTGCTGCGTCCCATTTAGCCTCAAGCAATAGCTGGAAAATAACAATGATGGCTACATTGGGTACGAGAATACTAGAATATGCTTCACTGACTATTGCTAACCACCGGGGATGATAAAGTTTAGAACCAATTATTAACCTTTTTAATGATTCTAGTAAGTTACTTAGGCTACTTTCTTCCCGATTTAACATCAATAAAGAAGGAATAAATTTGATTTGTAACTTTTCTTGCTTGATAAGTTTATGGAGAAGCATATCATCTGTTAATACTTCTCCCCACTTATCTAAAAGTTTAATCCGGTTTAATACTTCTGTTTTGATTGCTAAAGTTCCACCCCAGGGAATTTGAAAGAGAAACATTTGAACAACGGTGGCAACGTTACCGGAGTAGCGAACTAATGAACCCCAATAATTACCGGTGGGAACATACCAGCGATTTCCGGTTGTGATTCCAACTTGATCATCAAGGAGAGGGGTAACTAATTCTCGTAACCAATTAGGATGAGCTACGGTATCAGCATCTATAAAAGCTATAATTGGATAAGCATTATCCAAGTCAGAAACGGCTTGTACTAAGGAACTGCATTTAAGACTACAATTATGACGAACTGCTCTTAATGTGCTAATTTCGACGTTAGTTGCACTAAGTTTATTGATTGTTTCTGTGGCAATTTTAAAAGCTGGATCGTCTTTACTATCAATGATTAGCTTTAAATCATATTCTGGGTAATTTTGTTGGAGGAGCGATCTCAAACAATTAGGTAAAAAAGGATCTGCACCTCGTAAACAAAGTATTACAGCCGTTTTTGGTAACTGTTCATCTGATAATAATTTTGGCTTGTATGAACGTAAATACCATAGAAATATTAACGTTAAACAAGTTTGAATTATCAGCCAACCGAACAAAGACTTAGATAGAAATATTATGAAATCTGGCATTATCTCTATAGTCTTAGAAAGGATTTAGGAGTCAGGAGTCAGGAGTTAATGAACCACGAAGGAGCGAAGTACACGAAGAAAGAAGGAAGAAGAAGAAATAAGAAAATAAGAAAATAAGGAATTAGGATTTATACCCAATTCCTGATTCTCAATTAGGGATCAAGAGAATACTTTAAAAAGATATTAATGCTAGTATTCTTGTCAACTTTAAAACTGGCATTGTTGAATTTAGGTGTGCCAGTGCTGATGGAAACTATAGGATTTTTAGAAATTCCAAAACCTTCTTGAGGAATTCCGAAAAAGTCTTTATTCAGTTTGCGATCGCCATTTTGATCATCAACTACAGCGACAGCATAATTACCAGGGTTTAGGCCAGAAAATACCTGCTTTACAGAATTTCCTGTGATTTTGGTACAGCCACTTTTAATTCCAGTTTTATCACTGGTGGGAAATCCTTTTTCTGAGTTATAAACTCTCATACAGATTTCTCCTGTTTGGTTACGAATACCATTAACCACTACAGTTAAAGATGTTGTTGATTCAGCATAAGCCATATCGCTAAAGCTGATAGTTAGTAAGGTGGCAAGCAACAGATTTGTAATTTTTAGCATGAGGTTATTTTTCCCTTTCATCAAAATTTGCTCTTATGAAGTTTGATTTATTTCATCAATTTTTGAATGTCAGTTTTTTGTAACCATTCATGAGTACGACGCATTCCTTCGGCTAAATCTACTTTGGCTTGATAATTTAAAACACTTTCTGCTTTAGCTATAGAATATGCATAAGGACGACTCATAAAATCAACTGATTCGGGGAGAATATCAGCCTTTTTACGAAATAGTTTTTGCCCTTGAAGACGTACACGAAGGAATAATTTCATTTCCTCTTTAGGTAAAGACATTGGGGCTGGTAAACCTTCTAGTGAAGCAAGATGAACAAAATAATCTTTCCAGGAAGTTTCTTTACCGTCGGTAATATTGAAAATCTCACCATAAGCCGATTTTTCTATGGCTAAAAAGATGGCATCAATTAAGTTATCAACATATAGATGATTCATCACACCTTTGCCTTCATTAGCATAGGCAAATAATTTTTGTCGCATCATGTGAATTGGTCGCACAATCCAAGGGAGACTTCCCGGACCATAAACATCTCCAGCCCGAATGACAATTACTCCAAATTCTGGGGTATTATTGAGTTTTAAAACTTCGATTTCTGCTTCAATTTTTGTTTGACAATAAGCATTATTTTCACCAGAAAGTACACCTGATTCTGTGACTTTCTCAGGATAATCAAATCCATATACTAAAGCAGTAGAAAGATGGACAAATGTTTTTACACTGGCTTGTTTAGCAGCCTTGGCAATATTAACAGTGCCAGAAACATTTATTTCTCGAAAATGCTTAATATCTCCGGCTTCTTCAGCAAATTGAGAATTGTGTAAAACTATATCTACTCCCTGACAAGCTTTGACACAAAATACAGAATCAGTGATATTACCAACTAAGATTTCCACACCTAACTTTTGCGCTGTTTGATCCTTAACTTGGAAACTTTGTATTCCTCGGACTTTCATCCCTTGTGCTATAGCTAATTCGGCTGCACGTAAACCAATAAATTCGTCAATTTCAGTAATCAGCAGAGTTTTATTTTGGAAGTTCATAGAAATATGGATAGATGTTTTGCGTTAGCGAAGCTTACCGAAGGTATTACAATCTAAGTTGAAGAATTGCAATGAAATGCAACTATGAACTGTTGTACTCGCAAGAGAATTTTACTGTCGTTAATAACATTCAACTTCTATCTTTGGTTAGTGTTAATTTAGAAAATATTTGCCATAAGTTGATTAATTTGTAATGCAACAAATCCCTAAAAACTATCAGCCGGATCAGCAGAACGGAGTTTATTAATAGCTAATGCTCCAGAGGTAATACAAATTAAAACTGTAGAAACTAAAACAAGTAAGGCATTATTACTTGTCATTACGATGGGTAATTTAGTTACTTTCATGGCAAAATCATATAAGCCAATGGAAACAATAAAGCCAGGAATATAACCTAATAATGCTAAGATTAATGCTTGTTGAAAAACAACATTTAATAAATATCCATTAGCATAACCAATCGCTTTTAAAGTTGCATAGGCAATAAATTGAGTAGCAATATTGCTATAAAGAATTTGATAAACAATTACCACACCCACAACAGAAGCCATAATTAACATCAAGTTAAGAATAAAACCAATGGGGGTTCTGACTGACCAATATTGTTTTTCAAAATCAATAAATTCTTGACGAGTGAATATTCTTACATCCTTTGGGAGATTGGCTTTTAAATTTGCTAAAACCTGTTTTGTATCAGCACCATCTTTGAGCTTAATTGCTCCCATATCTATTTTTTCAACGGGACGGCTGTTAGGATTTATTTTTAAGAAAGTTGAATCACTAACAATTAAATTACCATCAACACCAAAGGAAGGTCCTAAACTAAATAAACCACCAACCCTCACTCGATAACCTTTGACAGCATCAAAGGGGAAAATTTCAATTGGTTGTTCAATATTTCCCTGATTAAATAATTCTGCTATTGGTCCAAATTCTGGACGAGCATCTCTATCAAATAGCATGACATCAGAAATTTTGAGTTTATCTAAATTCTGTTGAACTTCTGGAATGTCTAGCACGGATTTTCCTGGATCAAAACCAATGACATAAATGGAATATTTCTCTCCGCTGACGGGATTTTTTAATTTTGCAAATTGCAAATAAATTGAACTAACTGAATCAACACCATCAAATCCTAAAGTTTGGTATAACCGAGTCCGAGAAAAACTTTGAATTGCTGTCAAAGATTTGTATTGAGAACTAACTAAAAATAAATCACCGTGTAATCTTTGATGTAGTGCCGTGGCACTAGAATATAGTGCATCTTGGAAACCAAGTTGAATAAACATTAACAGCACAATAAAGCCAATTCCAGCTACAGCTATCATAAAGCGAAGTTTCTGCTGGACAAGCTGTAGCCAACCTAAAGGAATTTTGATATTCATATTATTTATCAGTGGTTAGTTGTCAGTGGTTAGTTGTCAGTTGTCAGTTGTCAGTTGTTGAAAATGACTAATAACTCATGACTAATGACTAATAACTAATGACTAAATTTGAATTGCTACATCAACTTGTAAGTTAGTTAATCGAGAAATCTTTTGATTATCGGTGGGATTATCAATAGATACTCTGACTTCAATTACCCTGCGGTCTGCGTCAGAATTAGGATTAATACTAAAGATGCCTTGTTTATCAACTTGCCAACCAATTTCTTGAACAGTTCCTTGTAATTTGCCAGGAAATGTAGTGCTGGTAATTGTGGCTTTTTGTCCAAGTCGAACATTTTGAATATCGGTTTGATACACTTCTGCTAAAACTTGCATTTTTGATGTATTGCCAATTTCTGCAAAGCCAGAAGTGCCAATTACTTCGCCATTTCTGGCATGAATTCGTAAAACTGTACCATCTAAAGTAGAAGTAATGTAAGTTAAATTATGGTCAGCTTTAGCTTGTTGAACTGCTGTTTCTGCACTTTTAACTTCACTGTTTGCCAATTCTACATCTACAAGTCTCACTTCTTGAATACTATTGAGTTTGGATTTTCCTTCTTTAACTTGATCTCGAAGAGTGTCTTGAGTCCGTTTAAGAGTAGCTTCAGCTTCTTTTAATTGCTGTTGTGTAGTTTTCAGAACTAAATTTTTACTATCGGTAACAGAAGCAGAAACTGCACCATCTTTTGATAATTGCTGATAGCGATTACTCTCTTTTTGAGCATTTTCAACTTCAGCCTTAATGCGGTTAATTGTTGCTGCTTGAGCCGCAATATCTCCTTTTAATTGGGAATTCAACCGGGTAATAGTAGCTTTTTGAGCATTGATATCTCCAGTTTTTGCTCCAGCTTTTACCTGTGCGAGTTTAGTTCTGGCAATTAACAATTTATCAAATGCTTGTTGGATAGCTGCTTGAGAACGAGTATAGTTTTCTAGATAAGCTAATACTTGTCCTTTCTTAACATTATCTCCTTCTTTTACCAACAATTTTTCTACTCGGACACCGTTGATAGAATTAGGAGCAGATAAATAAGTAATTTTATCCTGTGGTTGTAACCTTCCTAAAGCAGTGACAGCAATTTTAACGGGAGTAGGTTTAGATTTAATTACGGAAGTAATAGCAGGAGATTGGGTTTGAGAATTTACTCTCAACTGATTAAAAATGTATAAAGATACTAATCCTGTAGCTAAAGTGAGAGAAGTGGCCAGAATTATTCTCCGCTTTTTAGTAGTTAGGCTGAATAATTGGCGCTCTTTATTTACTGCCATATTTTTATTCCAATGGTGTTATGTCCGAAAATATCTAAGAATTCAGGAGTTAGGAGTCAGAATACTGGTTAAATCAGGAATTAATTTTCACACTATGATTCATACTTGATTCTGTATTCTGAATCTTGACTCTAATAATTTATGTATGAATTGTTGTCAGCATTTCTAGCTGTTATGAATACCCAAATTAGCGGTAGAACTAACGGTTTTTTCTGGCAATCATCCTTAGTTTTATCTTGAATCAGCGTTTAGTTAAGTAGCCTCAAATACGATAATCTAAGGAGAAATAAAAATCTAGAATTCCTAAGTAGTGATGATGCTAATAACTTAGGTAAATGAATAAACTTACCTGCAATTATCCCAAATAACTTGAATATTGTCAACTAAATTCACTTGTTTTTATTAATAAAACTGTTGACTTAAACCTATACTTAATTATTCATAAATAAACATAAAAATCTGTACCTTTTTTAGCAAATTATCATCAAGAAATCCTAACTATCTATGTTTCATCACAATTGATATATTTAGAAATTAATGTTTGGTTTATAAATAACCAATTGTCTATAAAAGGTAAGTTATCTTATAGATTCATCAAAAATCAAGAGTTGATTATGATAGTTTACTCAAAAAAGACCCAATTATGTTCAAATATTTACTGTGTGTATTTATTGATTAGTTAATTATGAAACATTTTGCTGATAACTCTTGAATTATCTAGAAAAAATTGATGTTAAATACGTAATTACCCAAGATATGTTGCTGACAGATATAGTTCTAGATTATACTCGACTAATTATTTTTTATTTTAAAGGAGGTAAATCAACAAAAAAATTTCTGCAAAATTAGCAATAATGAACTATTCAAGTTTGATAAGTTGTGCTAGTCTTTTTATTAATTCAACATTTACACATGAAAAATGAATTGTTGATTTGATTGAATATAACCAGAAAAATACTAAAACCCATTCAGTTTATTACAGCATAATTGCCTAAACCGGGGTTTTGTTTCTTTCTAAGTTACAAATTGCTAAACTATTCCGAGTAAAATCTGTTTAAGTATTTTTTCAGCAGTCATAAATTTTGAAATCAGGTCTCTTATTCTTTTTGTAACAATTTTTGCAGCTTTCATGGGTCTAATCATCCAAAATAAGTTATCCTAAACTGCAAAAACTGGCTCTGGTATTTATCAACATACAGAACGTTATTATCAAACAAGCAACATTCAATAATGATGAAAAAACGTTTTGTCTTTATCCCTATACTTCTGTTGAAGTAGATAATTTTACTAGTTATTACCACAATGTGATTGACACTTTTTCAATATTTACAAGTTGAGTATTTTCTAGTATTTATTCATGAACACAAGGTTCTAAAATTGCCTCAAAACATTCAAAGACACCAAAAAAGCAGTACATATTCTGTGGTGTTGATTTAGAGTCAAGCATTTAGTATTACCTGCGGTATTTGCACGAATGCAGATAGGATAACTACCTGCTGATAGCGTAAAGTGCTGCACAATTCACGGTACTCAAAATTAGTCTATGTCCTATGTCTGTTAATCCAATTAATACTGCTTTGGCGGAATTAGAAGCCCAAATTAATAGTTGTGAACAGGGTTTGCTTAGGTTTATAGAAGGAAAAGAAATGAACACAGAAAATTTCATGTCAATTAACAAAATTAACAGAAAATTACATACAACACCAATCGCAATTGTTGGTATGGCTTCCTTAATGCCTCAGTCCAGAACTTTACGGGATTACTGGCAAAATATTGTTAATAAAATTGACTGTATTACTGATATTCCCTCTACTCATTGGAATGTAGAAGACTATTATGATCCTAATCCCAGAACAACAGAAGATAAAACCTATTGTAAACGTGGTGGTTTTATTCCTGAAGTTGATTTTAATCCGATGGAATTTGGGATTCCTCCTAGCATTTTAGAAGTTACAGATGTTTCTCAACTATTAAGTTTAGTAGTTGCTAAAGAAGCAATGGAAGATGCTGGTTATGGTGATTCCCGTGAATTTAGCCGCGAAAATATTGGGGTGATATTGGGTGTAGCAATGGGCAAACAATTGGCAATGCCATTAGCTGCCAGATTAGAATATCCAATTTGGGAGAAAGTTCTTAAAAGCAGTGGTTTA
Organism: Nostocales cyanobacterium ELA583; assembly: GCA_037131225.1. Lineage (GTDB taxonomy): Bacteria > Cyanobacteriota > Cyanobacteriia > Cyanobacteriales > Nostocaceae > Dolichospermum. Next base: position 27,638 of record JBAXRM010000012.1, read on the forward strand.
TCTGACGAAGATACTAAGAAAATCGTTGATAAAATCAAAACTGCTTATGTGAAATGGGATGAAAATGCTTTCCCTGGAATGTTAGCAAACGTGGTCGCTGGGAGAATTGCTAACCGTCTCAATTTTGGCGGTACAAACTGTGTAGTTGATGCTGCTTGTGCTAGTTCATTTGGGGCATTAAAAATGGCCATTAGTGAATTAGTTGAACATCGTAGCGATATGATGTTAACTGGTGGCGTAGACACCGATAACACGATCATGGCTTACATTTCCTTTAGTAAAACTCCCGCAGTTACTCCTAGCGATAATGTTAAACCATTTGATGCTAAATCTGATGGGATGATGTTAGGAGAAGGTATTGGCATGATTCTCCTCAAACGCTTAGAAGATGCCCAAAGAGATGGGGATAAAATCTATGCGGTAATTAAAGGAATTGGTACTTCTAGCGATGGTCGCTACAAGAGTATTTATGCACCCAGAAAAGAGGGACAAGTTAAGGCTTTAGAACGGGCTTATGATGATGCTGGTTTCTCTCCTGCAACTGTAGGTTTAATGGAAGCACATGGCACAGGAACAATGGCTGGAGATCCTACAGAATTCGGATCTTTAAGAGATTATTTCAGTCAACATGACACTAAAAAACAACATATTGCTTTAGGCAGTGTAAAATCGCAAATCGGACATACAAAAGCTGCTGCTGGTGCTGCTAGTTTGATTAAAACTGCTTTAGCATTGCATCATAAAATATTGCCAGCAACTATCAATATTAATGAGCCAAATCCTAAATTAAATATTGAAAATTCCTCCTTTTATCTCAACACTCAAACCAGACCTTGGATAAAAGCAGAAGGTGAAAGTCCTCGCCGGGCGGGAGTGAGTTCCTTTGGTTTTGGTGGCACAAATTATCACGTTGTTTTGGAAGAATACGAAGCAGAACAACAAAATTCCTATCGTTTACATGGTGTGGCTAGTGAAGTATTATTATTTGGTGCAAATCACGCAGAATTAATTAGCAAGTTAGAAGCAACTTTCAATAATTTGCAAGCTAATGATGGGGATAGATCCTATTCTCAATTAGTTCTAGATTGTCAATCTCTAACCATTCCTAAAACTGCGGCAAGAATTGGATTTGTAGCTGAGAATTTAGCAGAGGCTTGTAAGTTAATTAAGGCTGCTATTGATTTACTCAAAAATAAACCAGATGCCATATCTTGGGAACATCCTCAAGGGATTTATTATCGTGCTAATGGCATAGAATTGGGTGGAAAAGTTGTCGCTTTATTCTCTGGACAAGGTTCTCAATACTTGGAAATGGGCAGAGAAGCGGTGATGAATTTTCCCAGCTTGCGATCGCTTTATGGCAAAATGGATAAGCTATTAAAGGAAAGTAATTTACAACCAGTTTCTGAAATTGTTTTCCCTCGTTTCACCTTTGACGAAGTTGAGAAAAAAGCCCAAATTGCAGCTTTACAAAGCACAGAATATGCACAACCTGCCATTGGGGTATTTAGTGCTGGTTTGTACGGAATTTTGCAGCAAGCTGGATTTAAAGCTGATTTCGCCGCTGGACATAGTTTTGGTGAATTAACCGCTTTGTGGGCGGCTGGGGTATTGAGTGAAGATGATTATTTGTTCTTGGTCAAGTCCAGAGGACAGGCTATGGGCGCACCCAAAGACCCAGATCATGATGCTGGTAGTATGTTAGCGGTGAAGGAAGATATCAGCAAGATTGAACCAGTGGTGAAGCAATTTCCCAAAGTCAGTATTGCTAACTTTAATTCTCCGACGCAGATTGTTTTAGCTGGGCCAAAGTTAGAAATTCAAAAAGTTCAAGATGCTTGTCAAAAATTGGGATACAGCGCGGTTTTATTACCTGTATCTGCGGCTTTCCATACTCCCTTAATTGCATTCGCGCAAAAATCCTTTGCTATTGCTACCAAATCGGTAACTTTTAAAAATCCGCAAATTCCGGTTTTTAGTAACGTCACTGGCAAACATTATCCCCATGACGCAACAGCAATTCAAAAGAACTTAGAAAGCCATTTGGCTAGTTCAGTTTTGTTTAAGCAAGAGATTGAAAATATCTATGCTGCTGGTGGTTACTGCTTCGTAGAATTTGGACCTAAACGGGTTTTAAGTAACTTGGTAAAAGATACTTTAGGCGATCGCCCACATCTTACCATATCTTTGAATCCTAGTAGTTCCAAAAATAGCGATCGCTCTCTCAGAGAAGCCGCAGTCCAATTGCGCGTCATTGGCATGAATATGAGCAACCTTGACCCCTATAAACTTGCTCCCGTACTTCCCCCCATTTCTACTAAAAAGACCCTCAGCGTCAAATTAACTGGGATTAATTACATTTCCGACAAAACCAAAAACGCCTTTAAAGAAGCATTAGCAGACGGGCATAAAATTTCAGGGATTCAGGAGATCAGGAGTGCAGAAGTTCAAGAATTTAAGGATTTAGAAATTGCCAAAATCTCTCCAACTAACAGAAATAATGGCAATGGGAATGGACATAAAAAACAATCCATCATTGAAACCCAATTACACCCTCAAATGACGATTGCAACTATTACTAAACAAGCAGTTCCAGAAATTTTTGCCCAGCCACTCGGAGGGAAAATGCAAACACCAGATAAACTTGTGAATTGCCAACAAATTCTCACCAGTTTAGAACAACTTCTCGAACATTTTCAACACAACCAAAGCGAGAATTTGCAAATTCACGGTACATACCTGAATCATCAGATAGAATACGCTAAAACATTCTTCCAACTGATGCAACAGCAAAACGCCTTATTTGCTAATGCTAAATCCTCCGCAGATGCTGCTCAAATTAAGCAAACAATCATGGAAAGTTTGGAACGCAGCATGATGCAGTTTCATTCCCAACAAGGTGAAACTCTCCGCATTCATGAACAATATCTGCGAGAACAAATAGAATATAGCAAACACTTTTTCCAACTCATTCAAGAAGAATATTCTCAACTAATTTCGGAAACCCCAGCAGCAGCACCCGTACTTCCTGAAATCAAAATTCAAAAGCCAAAAGTTGAATTTGTAGAAGCACCAATTTCTCCAGTAATTAAAGTTGCAGAACCTGTAATTTCTGCACCAATTATTGCACCAGAACCAGTTGCACCTGTAGTTGCATTTATTCCAGAACCAATACCCGTTGCACCTGTAGTTGCATTGATTCCAGAACTAACACCTGTAACAAACAGTATTAATTTGGATGATTTAGCAAAGAATCTATTAGCAATTACCAGCGAAAAAACTGGTTATCCTATCGAAATGTTAGAACTCGATATGGATATGGAAGCCGACTTAGGTATAGATTCCATCAAACGAGTAGAAATACTGGGAGGATTGCAAGAGTTATACCCTAACTTACCCAAACCCAACCTCGAAGAACTTTCAGAAAAACGCACTATTGGTCAAGTTGTCGAATATCTGCAAGGACAACAACCGGTTACAGGTAATAAAGAGGAAATTGCACCTGAACCAATCATCAGTACACCTGAGTTACCATTAGTTCCTAGTGCTGAATTTATTCCCGTCTTCACACCTCCAGCAACACCTCCTGAAACAAGTCCAGAAGACAGCAACGAATACGCTGATTTAGCTCAAACCCTGTTAAATATCACCAGTGAAAAAACAGGTTATCCAGTGGAAATGCTGGAACTGGAAATGGACATGGAAGCCGATTTAGGTATAGATTCTATCAAACGGGTAGAAATACTGGGAGCAATGCAAGAAACGTATCCAGACTTACCTAAACCAAATATAGAAGAATTAGGCGACCTCCGGACAATTGGACAAATTGTTAACTACCTCCAATCACTGGTGGGAGGTGAAAAAAAAAAGCCGCAGTTTGATGTTAACTCGGTAACAACGGTAGATGTGGGGTCTAATATCACCGCCGATTTAACCCCACCACCAATAATATCTACCAATCTTCCCCGTCGTCCAGCCCAACTCAAAACCTTGCCCAGACCGGATTTTTGGGAAGCACAGTTACCAGAAGGACATATTGGTTTAATCACTGATGATGGTTCTTTAACTACCACCAAACTAGCCTACGCACTGATTGAACAAGGTTGGAAAGTTGTTGTTTTGAGTTTCCCCCAATCATTAGTTTCCGAATACTTCGACAAGCTCAGTGCATCGCAATTGCCATTACCCGTCGGTGTTACCCGTGTAACTTTGGCAAACATGAGTGAGTCACATCTGCAATTATTATTGCAAAGTATCATGACTCAACACGGAAAAATTGGGGCATTCATTCACCTACATCCTCAATTCACTCCTCCAAAACCTGGACATATTTCCTATCCAGAAGCTGAAAAAGCGATTATTAAACAAGTGTTTTTAATGGCTAAACATCTCAAAGCTACTTTGAATAATGCAGCTTCTTTGGCAGGAAGAACAAGTTTTTGTACAGTTGCCCATTTAGATGGTGAATTTGGATTAGGACATCAAGATAATTTTAGTGCCATTGGGGCTGGTTTATTTGGTTTAACTAAGAGTTTGAGATGGGAATGGCCGCAGGTATTTTTCCGAGCAATTGACCTTAATCCGACTTTAGATCCTCATCAATCTGCTGAATATATTGTTGCTGAATTGCATGATTCTAATAGATATATTGGCGAGGTTGGTTACGGTTCTCAAGGACGAGTAACCCTAGTTGCTAAAGTTGAATAATGTAGGGTGGGCATTGCCCACCATTTCAATCATTATTTTTCTTTTCGGAAGAATACAAGATTAAATGAACCACAAAGGGACGAAGGACACGAAGGAAGAGAGGAAGAAGAAGAAGGAGAGATAAATACGGCAAAAATATTTTTAGATTTAGGTTCTGTTTGAATTGTGATTTTTTACGTGAGGTTTTATGACTGCAACTGTTCAAGTTAGTCCATCTTCTGTCTTTGTTGTCAGTGGTGGAGCAAAGGGAATCACTGCTCAATGTACTATTAAATTAGCTCAAAATCAACCTTGTAAATTTATTCTTTTAGGTCGTTCTGAAATTACTACAGAACCAGAATATGTTCGAGATTGTTTGGAAGATACAGCTTTGAAAAAACGCATTATGGAAAATTTGCTTTCTCAAGGTGAGAAGCCAACTCCCATGATGGTACAAAAGATATTTAATCAAATTAATTCGAGTCGAGAAATTAAGAAGACTTTAGCCGCTATTGAAGCAGCAGGAGGAACGGCTGAATATATCAGTGTTGATGTCACTGATACTCTGAATTTGAAAGCCAAACTTGCAGGAATTTCGCAAAAAGTTGGGCAAATTACAGGCATTATTCATGGTGCTGGTAATTTAGCAGATAAGTTAATTGAAAAAAAGACAGAAGATGATTTTGAGAAAGTTTATACAGCTAAAGTTCAAGGTTTAGAAAATATTCTCAGTTGTGTTAATCCTCAGCAACTACAACATTTAGTATTGTTTTCTTCCGTCACTGGTTTTTATGGGAATATTGGTCAAAGTGATTATGCTATAGCCAATGAAATTCTCAATAAATCAGCCCACTTAATGAAACAATATAATCCTAATTGTCATGTTGTGGCAATTAACTGGGGTGCTTGGGATAGTGGCATGGTGTCACCACAATTAAAAAAAGCATTTGCCGAAAGAGGAATTGATATTATTCCTGTAGATATGGGTACACAAATGTTAGTTAATGAACTACATCCTCTCTATACAAATGATGTTCAACTCGTCATTGGTAGCCCCATGAAATTAGAACCTGCTCCTTTAGGATCAGAACTGCGTAGCTATCGAATTCACAGACGTATAACATTAGCAGAAAATCCTTTTTTGCATGATCATACAATTGCAGGTTCACCCGTATTACCAGCTACCTGCGCTAAGTCATGGATGGTTAATGGTTGTGAAGAAATTTATCCAGGTTACAGATATTTTAGTTGCAAAGACTTTAAAGTTTTAAAAGGAATTACCTTTAATTCTACCCTGGCTAAAGAGCATATTTTAGAAATCAAAGAAGTTGCTAAAAGTGATGGTAATTTTGTTGAATTTCAGACAAAAATATTGAGTAAAACACCTGAAGGTAAAACTCATTATCATTTCAGTTCTCTGATAAAACTGGTAAAAAATATGCCAGAAGCACCCATTTATGAAGCAATGGATCTCAGAGAAGATAATATTGTTACTACCACGGGTAAAGGATTTTATCAAAATGGTGATTTATCCTTATTTCATGGACCAGCTTTCCAAGAAATTACCAAAGTTTTAAACATTAGTCCCGAAAAACTCACAGCCGAATGTTGTTGGACAGAAATAACTCCTCAACAACAAGGACAATTCCCCGTCAACTGGCACAATCCTTATATCATTGATTTGAGTACCCAAACCTTATGGTTATGGTTAAATTACATCCATCAAGAAGTTTGTTTACCAGGACAATTAACATACTGTGAACAATATTTAGCAGTACCATTTAACGTCCCCTTTTATGTTTCCTGTGAAATCATCGCTAAAACTGATACTGGTGCAACTGCCAACTTCATTATCCATGATCGTCAAGGCAAAATCTACTCCAAAATTTTAGGAGCAAAAGCAGTAATTTGGCCAATGAAAATGTTAAATAAAAAGTAAAAACCTAAATTCCAAAACCTTATTGGGTTTCATTACCTCAACCCAACCTACAATTTCCTTTCTTCTTCCTTCTTCTTCCTTCGTGTCCTTCGCTCCTATCCCTAACGGGACGCTCCGCGAACGTGGTTAATTTCTCTTAATTATCTTCCTGCGTCCATAAATCCGTAAACATTGGGGAATCGCGTAAATCCTAAATAACATAGGGAAAAGAGTAAATAATATCTCTTTCCCTCATCCCCCAATGAGGATTTAAAAAGTGGAAAAAATAGCTATCATCGGGTTATCTTGTCTATTTCCCGATGCTAATAATCCTGAAGAATTTTGGCAGAATCTCACCGAAGAAAAAGATTCTACATCAACTATCACTGTAGCGGATTTGGGAATAGATCCCGCTATATTCTACGATTCTAATAAGGGTAAACCGGAAAAATTCTACTTTCTTAAAGGTGGATTTATCCGCAACTTTAAGTTTGATGCCAATGAGTATAACTTACCTGCGGAATTTCTAGAAAGCCTAGATAACACCTTTAAATGGTCATTGTACGCTGCCAAACAAGCCATTGTTCAAAGTGGTTATTGGGGAAATCAAACTGCACTTGCAAAATGTGGAGTAGTTTTAGGAACTTTAGGATTTCCTACGAAAGCATCTAACCAATTATTTGCTCCTATTTATCAGCAAAATATTCAACCAGCAATTGGTGAACTTTTGCAAGAAAAAGACTTTCGTTTAGGGGGTTCATCAACTTCTCAAAAAGTATCTCCATATAATGCTATGGTGTCAGGTTTACCTGCTGCTATAGTTTCTAAAGCCTTTTCTCTTTCCCCGACTCATTTCTCTATAGATGCTGCTTGTTCATCAGCATTTTATGCCATTAAATTAGCATCTCATTATTTACAATCTGGCAAAGCTGATTTAATGTTAGCTGGTGCTATTAGTTGTGCAGATCCTTTATTTTTAAGAATGTTATTTTCTGGGATTCAAGGATATCCAGATAATGGCATTAGCTCACCTCTAGATAAATTATCACGTGGCTTAATTACCTCAGAAGGTATAGGCATGATCATGCTTAAAAGACATAGTGATGCTGTTAGGGATGGGGATAAAATTCTAGCAACAATTTGCGGTAATGGTCTATCTAATGATGGCAAAGGAAAGCATCTTCTCAGTCCTAATTCTCAAGGTCAAACTCTCGCATATCAAAGAGCTTATGCTGAAGCTAAACTTAACCCCCAAACTATTGATTATTTAGAGTGTCATGCAACTGGCACTTTATTGGGAGATACCACCGAATGTAACTCAATTGAAGACTTTTTTAATCCATACAAAGCAGCACCATTAATAGGTTCAACTAAAGCAAATGTTGGTCATTTACTTGTTGCTGCGGGCATGGTGGGAATAACCAAGACAATTTTAAGTATGTCTCATGGTGTGATTCCTCCTACTATTAATGTGACTCAGCCAATAGGTTCTGAAAATAATGTAATTTCGCCTCAAAGCATTGTCAGAACTCCGACTAGATGGCCAAGTCAAGGAACTAAAAAAGTAGCTTTAAGTGCATTTGGTTTTGGTGGAACAAACTCTCATATCATTCTAGAACAGGGGAAATAAGCAAATGAATATTCAGCAAAACAAGACTGCAAAAATGGCGATTGTGGGCATGGATGCTTTTTTTGGCGAATGTCAAGAATTAGATGCCTTTGAGAGCAGTATTTACGACGGAAAACAGCATTTTATTTCTCTCCCAGAATCAAGATGGCATGGAATTAATGAGCAAGAAACTTTACTGCGAGAGTATGGTTTAGAAGCTGGAAAAGTACCACAAGGAGCATATATTAATAACTTTGAAGTTGATACTTTAGGTTACAAAATACCTCCTAATGAAGTTGAAAAAATTAATCCTCAACAACTTTTATTATTAAAAGTTGCTGACCGCGCTCTCAAAGATGCTAATATTTCACCTAATAGTAATGTAGCGGTAATTATCGCTGCGGACACAGAATTATCTGTACACCAGTTACAGCAAAGATGGAATTCATCTTGGCAAGTTAAAGATGGTCTAAATAGTGCAGAAATTGCTTTATCACCAAAGAAAATTAACCAATTAGAAAGCATCGTTCAAGATAGTATTCATCATCAAGTTGAACTGAGTGAATACCTCAGTTACGTTACCAATATTATGGCCAGTCGAATTTCTGCTATCTGGAATTTCTCCGGGCCATCTTTTACCATTAGTGCCGTCGAAACTGCTGCTTTTAAAGCTTTAGAATTAGCACAAATGCTACTGGATACTAATGAAGTAGATGCTGTAGTTGTCGGTGCTGTAGACTTAGCAGGAGGTGTAGAAAATGTCTTACTGAGAAGTCAATTTGGAAAAATTAATACAGGAATCAATACTTTAAGTTTTGACGAAAAAGCCAATGGTTGGAATGTGGGAGAAGGTGCGGGTGCAGTAGTTCTTAAACGTCATGATTTAGCATTAGCAAATCAGCAAAAAATCTATGCAGTAATTGATGCTGTTAGCATTGGTCAATCTCTCTCAATGGCTGTGGATAGTAGTACCATTACCCAAGTATGTCAACAGGCTTTTCAACAAGCAGGTATTGAACCCATAAAAGTAAACTATTTAGAAGTCTGCGGTAGTGGTATTCCCGCAGAAGACGAAGCGGAAATTAACGGTATTCTCCAAGCTTATCCGCAAGTTGGAGACGGTTTACACTGCGCTATCGGCAGTGTTAAATCTAACATTGGTCATACATTCGTTGCGTCAGGAATGGCCAGTTTAATTAAAACTGCACTGAGTATTTATCATAGATATATTCCCGGAACTCCCAATTGGTCTGGTGTAAAAACACCGCAAGTATGGGAAGGTAGCCCTTTCTATGTTGCTACGGAGTCCAAACCTTGGTTTTTGCAAAAAGAAGTCAAATCTCGAATTTCCGCGATTAATAGTATTGGTTGTGACGGTTCTTTTGCCCATATCATCTTATCAGAAGAAACCCAACAACCAGAACGCACCAGCACATATTTAGAATCCAGACCTTTGCATTTGTTACCCATTGCAGCAAATGATCAATCTAGCTTATTAGCAGCATTGGATCATTTGCAAGCAACAATTGAAAATACTGATTCTCTCAAAGATATTGCTAGTCAAACTTTTGTTAAATTTCAACAAAATTCTGACAGCAAATATACACTTTCCCTCACTGGACGTAACCAGAAAGAATTAATTAAGGAAATTAATTCAGCGAAAAAAGGTGTAACTAATGCCTTTGCAAATGGTAAAGATTGGCAAACTCCCATAGGTAGTTATTTTACACCAAAACCACTGGGTAAAGATGGAGAAATCGCCTTTGTTTATCCCGCTGCTGTCAATACTTATTTGGGTATTGGTAGAAGTCTTTTCCGGCTATTTCCTAAAGGCTTAGATGATGTAATTATCAAAAGTCTTGACGAACGAGCAGCGGATGTTGAAAAACTGGTATTTCCGAGAAGTTTGAGTAAATTGTCAACTAGACAATTGGAAACTCTAGAAAAGAAATTGTTGGCTGATTCATTAGCAATGTTTGAAGCAGAAGTGCTTTTTACCAGATTAATCTCCACAATTATTACCGATGATTTTCAAATTAAACCTAAATATATTTTCGGATATAGTTTAGGTGAAACTAGCATGATGGTTGCTCAAGGAGTATGGAGCAATTTTTATGAAGTCAGTCACACCTTTAATTCATCAGCTTTATTTGGAGATAGATTATCTGGTCCTAAAAATGCTGTTCGTGAATATTGGGGACTACCAAAAACTTCCACAACTTCAGACAATAAATTGTGGAGTAACTACGTTCTTATGGCTACTCCAGCCCAGGTTAGAGAATGTTTGAGAACTGAAAATCGTGTTTACTTAACACAGATTAATACACCAGAAGAAGTATTAATCGCCGGTGAACCAGCAGCTTGTGAACGAGTAATTAAAAACTTGGGTTGCAATTCTTTTCCTGCTCCTTTTGATCATGTGATTCATTGTCAAGCAATGCAATCAGAGTCTCAAGAATTGGAAAACTTATACACTATACCAGCGCAGAAATTACCGGAAATTAAGTTTTATTCTGCAGCTGAATATGAATCAATTGAAATTGATAGTAACATAATTGCTCGCAATATTGCCAAAGGATTATCTCAACAACTCGACTTTCCCCGCTTAGTTAATCGTGTCTACGCAGACGGAGCAAAAATATTTATTGAAGCCGGTGCTGGTGGTATTTGTTCACGCTGGATAGACAAAAATCTGGGTAATCAAGAACATCTTACCGTATCCCTAAACCGACGCGGCACAGATGATCATAGTTCTCTAATTAAAGCATTAGCAAAACTGCTAAGTCATCAAGTAAATTTGAATTTAGCTCCTTTATATAACTTATCCTCAGAAAATACACAACAGAAAAAAGCTGCACTGAGGAAAGTTCAGTTAGGTGGAAATTCCATGACTACTGCAATTTTAAATGCAGAAAATCGCCAAATTTTTGCTAATCAAAAGCAGCAAACAAATTTTACTCATCAAGAGTATAAAATCATCAATTCCCTCCAGACAGCGGAGAAAATAGCCCCCACAGAGATTTACGCTAAACCCCAGCCGAAACTACAAAAAAATACCATGAAAACTATCATGGAGAACGGTTTAGAATTGTCAAAGAAACTAAAATTCTTTGAGTCGTATAAAACTGTAAAGCAAAACATAAATCAAGAATCTGGTGAAAAAGTTAGTATGAATGATTTAAAACTATCTCAGTATCAAAATCTGAGTAACAACACCGCTAAATTAACTACAGCACACATAAGTTTCTTAGCAGCTAGACAAGATTTTAGTCAACAAATGAGCGAAATAATTCAATTGCAATTAGCTTGCGCTCAAAACCTACTCAACGAAGAGAAATAACCAAAAAGCACAACGAGACGTAGAAACATAAACTCTCCTCCATGCCTCTACGTCTCTGCGTGAACCAAATTCTTCATTCTCAACTTTTTCTATTTAAGGAATAATTACCGTGACAACAATCGAGACGGTACTAAATAAACATGATAATGGACTTGGTTTTTTTACCTGCAATCATCATCAAAACCAAGTTTGGAAAGGTTCATTAGATTGTGTTAGTTTTGAAAAAAGTGCTATCAAAGATAAACTTTTAACATCAGATAAACCTTGTTATATTATTAAAATAGCTGGGAAAATTGGTGCTACTAATGATGGTTATTTAGCACCTGCTGATAATAGTTCATCTGTACAAGCAGAACTCTTAATATCACTACCACCCCTACGTTTACAACAACTTGGCGACCCCAGTTTTCTCGCCGCTTATGGTGTAAAATATGCCTATATGACAGGTGCAATGGCTGGGGGTATTGCTTCCGAAGAAATGGTAATTGCCCTCGGAAGAGAGAAAATTTTAAGTTCCTTTGGTGCAGGTGGTTTACTTCCAGAAAGAATAGAATCTGCTATTAACACTATTCAACAAGCGTTACCAAATTGTCCTTACGCTTTCAATTTAATTCACAGTCCTAACGAATTAGCTATTGAACGCCGGGCTGTAGATTTATATCTGAAATATGGTGTTAGAATAGTAGAAGCATCAGCATTTTTAGACTTAACTCCTAATATCGTTTATTATCGAGTTGCTGGGTTAAGATTAAATGCAGCTAATCAAATTGATATCAGAAATAAGGTAATTGCAAAAGTTTCTCGTCGGGAAGTTGCGACCAAATTTTTGCAGCCAGCACCAGAAAGAATTCTTAAAGAATTACTTGAACAAGGACTAATTACAGAATTGCAAGCTAATTTGGCGAGACAAGTGCCAATGGCTGATGATATTACCGTTGAGGCTGATTCAGGTGGTCATACAGATAATCGTCCTTTAGTATGTTTATTACCTTCAATTATTGCGCTCAGAGATGAAATTCAGGCACAATATAATTATTCAGTTCCTATTAGAATCGGAGTGGCTGGAGGCATTGGCACACCAGAATCAGCTTTAGCTGGTTTTATGATGGGTGCCGCTTATATAATGACCGGTTCAATTAATCAATCTTGTGTGGAATCTGGTGCTTGTGAACATACTAAAAAGTTATTAGCACAAGCAGAAATGGCCGATATGATTATGGCTCCCGCAGCAGATATGTTTGAAATGGGAGTGAAATTACAAGTTCTCAAACGGGGGACAATGTTCCCCATGCGAGCGCAAAAACTGTATGAATTATATCGCACTTACGACTCTATTGAACAGATTCCTCCCGCAGAAAAAGATAAGTTAGAAAAACAAATTTTCCGTAAAACTATTGCAGAAGTTTGGGAGATTACAGCGGCTTATTTATCCCAAAAAAATCCAGAAAAATTGGGTAAAGCTGTTAACAATCCTAAACTCAAAATGGCTGTTATCTTTCGGTGGTATTTAGGACTATCTTCCCGGTGGTCTAGCACTGGTGAAAAAGGTCGGGAAGTTGATTATCAAATTTGGTGCGGACCAGCTATGGGTGGTTTCAATGACTGGGTGCGCGGTTCTTATTTATCAGAACCAAATCATCGTCATGTCGTAGATATTGCTGATCAAATTATGAAAGGTGCAGTATTTTTATATCGCAGCCATAGTTTAAAAATGCAGGGTTTGCAAATGCCTCCTTATTACAGTCAATATCAACCAATTCCTTCAACATTGGAGAAGTAAAAATGAGTTTAAAACAGTCTTATAATGCTGAAAGTATTCAAGCATTTCTAGTTTCTCATCTTGCGGAAGTTGTCGGAGTAGAAACCGCAGAAATTGATGTTAATGAAAATTTAGAAAATTATGGTTTGGACTCCGCTCAAGCCATGATGATCATTAGTAAATTAGAAGAATTACTAGGATTTAAACCCTCTCCTATTTTACTTTGGCATTATCCCAATATTGCAGCCCTTTCTCAACGGTTGTCAGAAGAATCAACTGATGATTCTCAAGCAAAAGATTCAGGGACAAATTCCCCTGTTAGTTTTGCTCCTCCTCTTCTAGATTTAGCTGCGGAAGCTGTCCTAGACCCTACTATTCAACCTGTAGGTAATACAGTTTTTATCACTAACCCCAAAAATATCTTTTTAACCGGAGGAACGGGTTATTTAGGGGCTTTTATCATCAAGGAATTGCTAGAAGTATCTGAAGCAACTCTTTATTGCTTGGTTCGTGCTAGTAATGTGGAAGAAGGTAAAAGCAAATTAGAAAATAATTTGCAACAATATGGAATTTGGCAAGATGAATATAGTAGCCGTATTATCCCTATCATTGGTGATTTAGCACAGCCACATTTGGGAATTGGTGCAGAACAATTTGAAAGTTTAGCTGCTAATATTGATACTATTTATCATAGTGCAGCTTTACTCAATTATGTCTATCCTTACTCGGCATTAAAAACAGCCAATGTTTTAGGAACACAGGAAGTTTTGCGCTTGGCTTGTCAAACTAAAGTTAAGCCAGTTCATTATGTTTCTAGTGTGGCTGTTTTTGAATCAACTGCCTATGCTGGTAAGGTAGTTAAAGAACAAGATGATTTTCATGATTGGGAAGGAATTTTTCTCGGTTATTCGCAAACAAAATGGGTGGCAGAAAAATTAGTAAAAATTGCTGGTAGTCGGGGATTACCTATCACTATTTACAGACCTCCTTTAATTTCTGGAGATAGCAAAACTGGGATTTGTAATACCCATGATTTTATCAATTTGATGATTAAAGGTTGTCTACAAATGGGGTCTTTCCCTGATGTAGATTATATGCTAGATATGTCACCAGTTGATTATGTCAGCAAATCTGTTGTTTACCTTTCTCGGCAAGAAAAATCTTTAGGTAAGGCTTTTCACTTGCAACATCCTCAACCTGCTTCTTTAGCATCTTTGGTTGATTGGATAGGTGCTTTTGGATTTACAATGAAGATGATTCCTTACGAAGAATGGCAAGCAGAGTTAATTAATAATGTCACATCTCAAGAAAATCCTTTATATACTTTGCGTCCCTTCTTACTAGAACGCTGGTCAGATGAACAAATCACTATTCCTGATTTGTATTTGCAAGCTAGAAGACCAATTATTAGTTGTGAAGAAACTCTAGAAGCACTTAAAGGAAGTTCCATAGTTTGTCCTCCTATTGATTCTCAATTATTGATGACCTACACATCTTATTTAGTGCAAACTGGTTTCTTAAGTCTGGTTTAATGCTCTTGGCACGGTTTATCCGTGCCTATTTTAAAATGAACATCAAATGTCAGGGAACAGTTTTAGTTACAGGTGCAGCTAATGGTATTGGTTATCAATTAGCTCGGATTTTTGCCCATGAAAATTATAATCTTGTACTGATAGATAGGGAAGCTGAAAAACTTACTAAAATAGCTGTTGATTTTCAAGAAGAGTTTGGTGTTTCTGTCAAACCCATTATTAAAGATTTATCTATATCTACATCTCCTGAAGAAATTTTCACAGAATTACAACAAGCTGGTATTAAGGTTGATATTTTAGTAAATAATGCCGGGTTTGGAAATTATGGATTATTTAATGAAACTAATCTGAATACCGAGCTAGAAATGTTACAGGTTAATTTAGTTTGTTTAACTCATTTAACCAAGCTATTTCTTAAACAAATGGTTAAACAAGGTTATGGAAAAATCTTAAATGTTTCTTCTGCTGCTGCTTTTCAACCAGGTCCTTTAATGGCGGTTTATTTTGCCACTAAAGCCTATATTTTATCTTTTTCAGAAGCTATTGCTAATGAGTTAGAAGGTACGGGAGTAACGGTGACAGTTCTTTGTCCAGGTTCGACTGTATCAGCATTTCATGAAAGAACCGGCATGGCTGATTCTAAAATGCTTAAAGGTAAAAATATGATGGATGCGGAAACGGTGGCACAGATGGGATATGATGCTTTAATGCGTGGTAAAACCATTGTGATTCCTGGTTTTATGAATAAACTAATGTCAAAATGTGTGCGGTTTATTCCCAGAAAAATAGTGACAAAAATTGTTAGAAATATGCAAGAGGATAAATAGCACTTTTGAGTTTTCTACCAACTACATCCTCCACAATCCAAAGCACTACAATCTAAAGCACTACAATCCAGAGAATGGCAATCAGCAATGCTACAATCAGGAACTATATTTAATAATTCAGCACAATTACAACTTAAATCGGCACAATCAGAAGTATTGAAGAATGAGGAATTTTGAGAAGTTTTGATTGGTGCTGTTTTCACATTGGGTGTTTCTGTTTCTGTATTTTCTTCTGGTAATTCGGGATTTTCTATTTGGGAGTGCAAAATTTGATTTGCTTGTTTGCACGCTTGAAACCTTTGCGTAGTTTTAAAAAACGCAATCTTTAATCCATGTTCAGCAATTTCCCGCTTCACATACTGAGAACAAGACTCACCACCATGTAACACATGATAGGCGCATTTAAACCCCTTGTGAGGAGAAATATATCTTTGATATCCCGTAATTGCTGTCACACTAATCTGTCGGGAAAAACTATCAAATATAGAAGTTTGCATAAATGATTGGTAGTGTAGGGTGGGCAATGCCCACCGGAGGGGGATTTTGGTAGGTAATACCAAGCCTAAGTACAATTCAAAAATCAAAGAGGAATATACTAAAAACGGTTAGGAACTTTACTTTTTCCTGACGAAAAAATTCAGTTCAAAGCCTCTCCCCGTTCACGGGGAGAGGTTTACCAGAGGAGTCAAGTTTTAAGCCGTTTGTAGTATACTATAGTTATCATTGACTAATATTTACCTATAAGATATAAAATCAGCAGTTTTTATGTCGAAATATTAAGGAATATTGTATTTCTGTGAAAACCTGAACCCCAAAGGGAAATTCAGCCAAAAGTCCATGATAGGATACTTTGGGAAAATATTTATAATTGGGAGAAAACCTTTGACACTACGGGTTGCTGTTGTTGGTTCTGGTCCTGCGGGTTCATGCACTGCGGAAACACTAGCTAAAGCTGGAATTGAAACGTATTTGTTTGAACGGAAATTAGATAACGTCAAACCTTGTGGAGGCGCTATTCCCCTGTGCATGGTGCAGGAGTTTGACTTACCTCCAGAAATTATTGACCGTCGGGTACGGAAAATGAAAATGATTTCTCCCTCCAATCGTGAGGTTGATATCAATTTGATAAATGAAGATGAATATATAGGAATGTGCCGTCGAGAAGTGCTGGATGGCTTCTTGCGTGATAGAGCAGTAAAATTAGGCACAAATTTAATTAACGCTACTGTTCATAAGATTGATATTCCTGGCAACAATAAAGACCCCTATACAATCCATTATGTTGACCATTCAGGAGAAGGGGTACAAGGCGTTACTAAAACCCTAAAGGTGGACTTAATCGTTGGTGCTGACGGCGCAAATTCCCGCGTGGCTAAGGATATGGATGCTGGGGATTACAATTATGCGATCGCTTTCCAAGAACGGATTCGTCTTCCCCAAGACAAAATGGCCTATTACAACGAACTCGCCGAAATGTACGTTGGCGATGATGTTTCTACCGATTTCTACGCATGGGTATTCCCCAAATATGATCACGTAGCAGTAGGTACTGGCACAATGCACGTCAATAAAGCCAGTATCAAACAATTACAAGCTGGTATCCGCGCTCGTGCTGCTGATAAATTAGCCGGTGGTACAATCATCAAAGTAGAGGCACACCCCATTCCTGAACATCCCCGTCCCCGTCGCGTTGTCGGGCGGATTGCTTTGGTAGGAGATGCGGCTGGTTATGTTACCAAGTCCTCTGGTGAAGGTATTTACTTTGCAGCCAAATCTGGCAGAATGTGCGCTGAAGCCATTGTGGAAGCAGCTAACGGTGGGGCGCGGATTCCCACAGAACGCGACCTCAAGGTATACCTGAAACGTTGGGATAAGAAATACGGACTAACCTACAAGGTATTAGACATTCTGCAAAACGTTTTCTATCGTTCTGATGCTACCCGTGAAGCATTTGTAGAAATGTGTGATGATTTGGATGTACAAAAGCTAACTTTTGATAGTTATCTTTATAAAACTGTAGTTCCCGCTAACCCTTTTACCCAATTAAAAATTACTGCCAAAACCATTGGTAGTTTGATTCGTGGTAATGCTTTAGCGCCTTAATGGCATCTTAGTTCGGAGACGTTCTGGTTGAACGTCTCTACCATTTTTTAATGAATTAAGTTCACGCAGAGGCACTCCAGGCACACAGAGTAAGAGTTTGAGAGTTAAACAGAACTATGAAATATGTGCTAATTATCCATGAAGTTGAAGATTATGAATCATGGAAGAAGGTTTTTGATGATGCTGCTGATATTCGTAAACAAGCTGGAGAAATAGCTTATCAGGTTTTAAAGTATGAAAATGATCCTAATAAAGTGGTGCATTTTTCATCATGGATATCAATAGAGGATGCAAAGCTTTTTTTTGAATCTCCTAAACTCGTGAAAATAAGACATGAGGCTGGGGTAAAATCTCCTGATTTTATCTATTTAGATCAACTAGAGTCAGGTATTTTGTAGAGTCTTAGCTTTTAATTTTGAATTTCTAATTTTGAATTTTCTTCTGTTTCTACTTTCTGTCCAATTTTCGGTTCTGTACCTGCAATTAATCGCTCAATATTAGTGCGGTGACGGATAATTACATATAAACCACCAGCCAGACCAAGTAAAATATAGGCTAACGGTTGCTGGAAAATTACCATTAAAATAGAAACAGCTACAGCCCCAGCAATTGAACTTAAAGACACAATTCTAAAAATGGCAAATACGACAGCAAAAACTCCTAATGTGGATAGTCCTACTTGCCAACTGATAGCTAATAAAATTCCCACACCAGTAGCCACAGATTTACCACCAGTAAAACCAAGAAAGATTGATTTACTATGTCCTAAAAGGGCAGCAAATCCAGCTAATGTGACTAAATAAGGTTGCCAAATTTCGATATTTACAGTTAGTGGAATTAAATTCTGATTAGAAGCAATATTACCTAAAGCATAAACTAAATTTATTGCTAATACTCCCTTCAAAGCATCAATAAATAACACAAATGCCCCTGGAACTTTACCCAAAGTTCTCAAGACATTAGTTGCACCAGTTGAACCAGAACCAACTTCCCTAATATCAATTCCTTTTAATAGCTTACCTGCCAGATATCCAGTTGGAAAAGAACCAAATAGATAAGCTAATAAAACCACCACTCCACACAAACTTAACCACATAAACATAAATTAGTTAGTTTTCCGTTGTCCGTTGTTAGTTGTTAGTTGTCCATTGTCATTTGTTTTTCTTTGCCACTGACCACTGACCACTAACTAATTAAAAATCATCATCAAAATCCCGATCTTTCATAGTTTTTGGGTCGGGGGCAAAAGCCAACCAGAGAGGGAATTGTAGCAAAGCCAAACTGATTTGTTCCTCAGAATCATCAATAATGATTAAAGGCATTTGATTGGCTTTAACTAATCTTTCTGCCTTCTGGGCTAAAGCTGTCGGGGCTTCAAATAATACCACACCCCTATCGGGTCCAAAATCAGGACGACCGATACCTAAACAATCTTGTAGACCCCGTCGCCATTCACCTAAACGTTCCGGTGTATTGGCTAAAATTAGAGTTCGCACGCGATCGCCATATAATTGGTGTAATATCGAAATTGCCGAAGAAGTAATTAAAATATTTTGTAAGCGGCTACCCATTGTCCGCAAAGCACCTCGGCCACCTAGCGTAAACAACCAATTTGATATTTTCTCCGCATGAATTGGTTCAAAAGTGCGGCGTAACTGCCAGGGCGGTCCATAATAATCTGGTTGGTTACGATATTGGTCAAGCAAGCGCCGAATTTTTTTAGTAGTATCCTGAAACTGTTGTTCCCCAAATTTTGGCATTTCAGACTGTTCTTTAATGGGTTTTGCTTCTCTGGGTGCTGGCTTTTCCCGTTCTTTCACAGTTTGCACAAGTTGCATTTGTTCTGCTGCTGCTGCCAAATCTTGTAAACTGCCTGTGAGATAGTCCTTAAAACCTTGCACTCGAATTGCTATATCTTGAGATGTTCCCGCAAAGGTAGTCCGCATTTCATTGCGAATGCGTTCTTGACGACGTTCGAGTTGTTCTACAGAAATTTGTAAAGCTTGTTTACGTTGTTCTAACTGTGATAATGACTCTTGCACAACTTGCAAAAGTGCAGTTTGAGTAACACTAACTTGACTTTGCAGGGTTGCATAAGTAGTTTCCAATTGGGCAATTTCTGCCTTTAAATCTGCTGCCAATTGCTGCAAATGGGTTACTCTTTCTTCTAATTGTGTATATAGTGGATTTTCCGTTTCTATTGCAGTTATTTGAATAATATCTGGTGTAGATACTTCAGTTGCTAATTCTAAATCAGCAGATGGGTTTTCAGGTAGTTCATCTGCAAATGATTGTGCTTCTACTTGTTCCAACCACTCATCTATTGGTTCGGGCTTCGGTGATTCTTCTGGATTCATAAATAATAATCTAAACTTTCAGTATCAAATTTTCTGACTTTAAATGTTCAAAACTCTTACCTTTGCGACTTTGCTCCTTTGCGCGAAACATAATTGATAATGAATACCTAATCAATCCGTGGACAGCGTTCTTCCAAACAAGATTTTAAGGTTTTGGGGTCAAATAAAATTGGCAAAAAGTGAATACTGTTAATTTCCTTAAAATATAACAAAATGGGAACTCGATTCCAGAATATTCGCCAGTTTTGCCATTCTTGATAAGGAAAACGCCGAATTAACTTTTCTCCTCTATAAAGATCAAAATCCGTAGCCGTAAATTGAACGCGCAGTGTTACAGCTTGCAACATCAAAAACAAACCTAATAGGGTTAATATGCCACCTATCCAAGGTTGTATCAACAGTATGGGAATAGCAACCAGCACCAAAGCAACAGGAACATTGTAACTTGGCTTTAGTTCTACGGTTAATGTGGTTTTAGGTGTCAATGAACTAGTCAAAATCTTTTCTCCTACTTACATAGTTTTTAATTACTCTATCTTGCTTCTAAATCACTGTCTTGGACTCATTCCACCACCGGGTCCTTGAAACATTACCCAAGATAGAAAGAAGTTGCTAATAAATATAACTAATAAAGCAGTAACAACAGCAGTTGTTGTTGATTGTCCCACACCTTTAGCACCTCCAGTAGTGGTTAAGCCCCAACTACAGCCGATAATGGCGATTAGTACACCAAAGCAACAAGCTTTAATCATGGCACTGCCAATATCCCATATATCAAGAAAAGTCCGGGCTGAATCTAGAAATACTGTATCGGAAAGGTTGTAAATATGGGTGGCTATCAGCATTCCTCCAGACATTCCTGTTATTAAGGATAGCAAAGTTAAAACCGGCAGCATGATCAAGCAAGCCAAAAGCCGGGGAATGACTAAATAATCAATAGGATCTGTTTTTAACATTAACAGAGCATCTATTTGTTCTGTGACTTTCATGGTGCCAATTTCTGCCGCAAAAGCCGAACCTACTCTTCCTGCTAAAATTACCGCTGTCAATACGGGAGTAAGTTCTCTGGTTAATGCTACGGCTAATACGCCACCAACAAGGTTTCCTGCCCCAAAATTAATAAACTCCCGTGCTACCTGAATTGTAAATACAGCACCGACAAATATAGCTGTTAATAAGGCAATAAACAGGGAGTCTGGCCCCACAATTGCCAATTGTTCTAGGGTATTCCGGCGATGAATTTTGCCTTGGATTAGGTGAAATAAGACTTGTCCACCTAAAAAAATCGCGGCCAGCAATCGCTGACTCCATGTTCCTAAACTGGATTTAGCCATTGGTCACTGGTAGTTGGGAGGAGAATCAACATCGAACATTAACTTAGTTTACGACTAGTCTCATAAAATTAAGCTAGGTTTTAAGAATGTTGTTACTTCTAATAAACTACATACTGAGATGTAAATGCTTATGATTCTAGAGTTTTATAGATTTTAAACATAAAAAAAAGTCAATGCACTTGGGATAACTATTACCCGTATAATTTAATGAAAACTTAAGATTCTTGACGAAATAGATATTTGAGACCGATCACCAGTATTGTGGAAAGTGGCAGATAAGTTTTCACCTATCTCTCAAGTTACCCACTACCTCGGTCTCACAGTCAATAACTCAGGGCTAAAGCCACTGAGCTTGTAAAGAACAAACTTTACGTGT
>JBAXRM010000013.1:0-48009 GCA_037131225.1 Nostocales cyanobacterium ELA583
TATATCTCAGGTCTAAAGACACTGAGCTTTACGCTTACCGGGTAATCTTGTAAAAACTCATGGGTAGATAGTCTTTACCCACTGTTTCACCTATTATCCTTTCCCCAATTCCTGGGCGCGTTCTTTTGAGGCTTTGACAGCTTCGATAACTGCATAACGAAAACCGGCTTTTTCTAAAGCACTGACACCGGCAATGGTTGTACCACCAGGACTTGTAACTCTATCTTTGAGTTCGGCTGGGTGAATTTTTGTTTCTTGTAAAAGTGTGGCTGTGCCTAATACTGTTTGGATGGCTAGTTGTTGAGCGATCGCTCTTGGTAAACCGACAGCCACACCCCCATCAGCTAAAGCCTCGATCATCAATGCCACATAAGCCGGTCCACTACCAGATAATCCTGTGACCGCATCCATGAGATTTTCGGAAACTTCAACTACTTCCCCCACAGCGGCAAAAATCCGTTGTGCTGTTTGTTGGTGAGTTGGGCGAGTGTAAGCACCTAGAGAAATTGCCGTTACACCTGCGCCTACTGTAGCGGGAGTATTAGGCATAGCCCGAATTATGGGAACTTGAGGAAAGGCTGCTTCTAATTGTTTTAAAGTTACACCCGCCAGGATAGAAATGATTAGGGGTGAATGTTCTCTGGGGAGAATATCTGCTAATTCTTGAGCTACAGCGCTAAATATCTGAGGTTTGATTGCTAACATCACCGCTGTTTTTGCTTCCCCTAACACCAGGCTATTATCTGTGGTGACAGCTACTCCATATTTTTGTTCTAAATAGCTGCGGCGTTCAGCCTGGGGTTCACTGACTATAATTTCTGATCCTTGATAAATACTACTTGTAATCAAGCGGGATAATAGAGCTTCTCCCATTATCCCACCGCCAATTAAGCCAAATTTTATATTCATTATTCATTAGTCACTAGTTAGTGGTCAATTATAAGAGCATCCGGTAAGCGTAAAACTCAGTGGCTTGGCTCCCTGAGATATAAGCGACACGAGGGATTTTAATCCCTGTGGTATGTTACAATTAAATTGTGAGTAAGAACAAAAAACATCTATGTGTTGAAGCATCCTAGTACGGAGAAATCCCGGCTCATAAGAAACAACGGTTAGGTTCAAGCCCTAACGGCAGTATGACTTGAAAGAGCGAGTAATGGCAGAGTATGGAGCGTACCAAGTCTTGGCTTAGTGATGGATTCACAAAAACAATAAAAGTAAGCGCAATTTCAACACCTTGATTGGCAGTTGTTTTGAGCGTCTAGGCGGCGTTTGGCGGTCGCAGCGAGATTAGATTAAACTGAACTCTTAATCTAATTCTGTCAGTAGAATCTCAGTGGCTGTCTTCCCTGAGAGTGTCAATAATAGTTAATCATCCTTATCAATAAATTGGGGATTTAAAACTATCAACGAATAGATAAGTAGGTGGTAAAGAGATGTAGAGACGTTCCATGGAATATCTCTACAAGGGTTATATAAACCGCATATTTCATTTCTACCAGATGTCTAATGACTAATTTAGCCTTACTGCGCCATCCGAGTAGGTTCATTTCCCCAATTTGGAGTTGCTGCGGTAGCTGCGGGACGTGCAGGACGAGCTTGGCTGATAGGTACTTCATGTATCAAACCGCCTTGAGTACTAACTTGCACGCAACTGGGAGTAAACAAGAAGATACTTTCACCAATTCGTTCTTGATGTCCGTCTAGGGCATAAGTACCACCAGCAACAAAGTCAACTGCTCGTTGAGCTTGATCGGGGTCCATGATTGTCAGGTTCAATACTACTGATTTGCGTTCGCGCAATGCTTGAATTGCTTGGGGCATTTCTTCAAATGTGCGAGGTTCGAGGACTAGAACTTCAGAGATCCCATTAATTGCGCCTGGCATACCAATAACATTACTCATAGGTTTGGATACTGTTGGTGCTACTTCTTCTGTAGTGGTAGGTGGATTTTCCCGCCAACGCCGATTGGTGGAAGTGGTTTCCTGTGGTGCTGGTTGAGGATTTTCTTGTTGATAGATATTCCGATAATTATCGGCTGTATCAGCTTCTTCTTCGTAGTATTCGTATTCTACCTGCTCATTCAACCCTACAAAATCCCTGAGTTTAGAAAATATATTGCTCATGTTGTACGCTCCCAGATTTAAATTCCCCTAATTTTCCTGACTAGCCAGTAAATTACATGAAAGTTACTTGTAGACAGTAGTCGTAACTATAGTAGATGTTTGACGTAGCAATTGTACTACTGATTTTAGTCTTTAGCACAAATCACTAATTCTTAACAGATATTTATGTTAACGCCTGCACATTAACGAACCTGTAACAATTAAGTTAAAATTGTAGCCTAATGATCATTAAAAATAAAGGTGGTTGCACCCCTCTTGTCAATTAAGCACTACTTATGAGAGTATTATATTTTTTGACAATATCAATAGTTGGCAAAATTAATTCTCAAATGATTGTTAGTCATGCTGTGCAGAACCACTGCTACAGCCATATCTAAGCTCGTTGACCAAACAAAATTGTACCTAATCTTACCATCGTTGCCCCGGCTTGCACTGCTAATTGGTAGTCTCCAGACATACCCATTGATAATTGCTGCATTGTAATATTTGGCCAATTTTGTGATTGGATGGTTTGTGATAATTCATACGTACTATTAAATACATTCAAAATTTCTCTATCTGTCAATCCTTGCGGCGGAATTGTCATTAAACCTTGAATTTGTAAATTTTGACACTGGTTGAGTGCTGCCAAGTCAGCAAATAATTCTGGAACCATCCAACCAGATTTATTTGCGTCGGGGAGAATTTTGACTTGTAAGCATACATTCGGAGTCACTCCTAGTTCTTGCGCTAGAGTATTTAAGCGTTGTGCCAGCGGCAAGTTATCAACGGAGTGAATCCATGAAAATAGCTCTAAGGCTTTTCTGGCCTTATTAGTTTGTAGATTTCCAATTAAGTGCCAGGTAATATCCGATAAATCTTGCAATTCGGCTTGTTTACTGGCAGCTTCTTGGATACGACTTTCGGCAAAATCACGAATTCCTGCGCTGTATGCTTCCCGCATTAATTCCGTGGATACTCTTTTTGTAACAGCAATCAACCTCACTGTAGATGGGAGTGAGGCGCGAATCTGAGAGAAGCTATCGCTAATTAAACTACTCATTGGAAGGTACGTTGGAAAACACCTTGAAGTTGCTCGTACTCTTGAGAGTTACCACCACGGCGCAAAGTCCGTAAGCGATTTTCCAGCATCATTCTCGCTTCAGTCCGACCAATTGGCTGAAATTTCAGGACTTTAAGCTCACTTGTTACTAGAAAAAATAAGCGTTGAGCATAGAGTGTGGTAAACAGATCCTGGTTCTCATCAACCATACAGATCCTATAGAGTAAACCCCAAGTTGGATGATTTATGTAAGTTTCTGAGTTTTCTGGATTCATTTCCTAGTCAAGGTTGGGAGTATATATAGCTGGGAATGGAGAACAGGCTTAAAAGTTATCAAGGTGGATAAGTTTTATGATAACTGGATGTTTTCATGCAACTGACAACCGCTATAACTTGTTCTGCAATTAACTTAACATTCAGAGGATAGTATATCCCTTCCGCCAAAATTTTCGTTGACAGTGCGAAACTAACAATCATCCTGACAGTTTTTGATGCCAAACAACACCCTTGTGAGTCTGTGATGTTGCACAGGCTTGTTTCCATCCTGCCATAATTCTCTGACAACAGCGCAAAGATGGACATTTATCCAGCCGGCATATAGTAAGTAGTTTAGGGGTAAAAGTCTTGTACTGTATGACTTTTTTGGTAATTGTTAGTCAAATACTATATATATAGATCGATAGATAGATACCCGACTTCTTCAAGGATACTGCTGGCGAACAGGGGGTCACATCTCCAATCCCACAATAAAACAAGGTTTTCGGCAAGCGATCGCATAATTATGATTACACCGTAAACCCTATAAAATCGTATGGGTGAGGGGTGATACCCCTGAATGACCAGCGGTATCCTTAAAGAAGTCGGAGATCTTGTTAGCGATTTTTAAGAGAAGGGAAATTTTTCCCACCTAATTCAATTTGTCCAGTTACGCACCCAGCTTTTAATCTATTTACTAAATACTCCAAATCATTAGCAATAAAGTTTGTCCCATGATCTGGTTCTACTAAGCTAATTAAATTGACATCATTGATTATTTTCTCACCTAAATCAGCAATTCCTAGAAAATTGAAAACTCCTGATTCATAAGTTCCACAAGGTACAGAAGGATTATTCATCCCCACACAATATTCATTTTCTTGAAACCAATCAAAAGCAGGATAGCCATGAAAGTGAACTATTGGTGATCCATTGGCTATTAATTCTGGTGTGTATAAAGCCGCAGCTAGACTAATAGCCAACATCACATAGATATCATAGGAAGGTTTAATATCTGTCTTTTTTGAGCTACTTCCTAATGGTAATTGCAGATGTAATTTATCTTGTAAACCAATCCGCAGAATATCATCATCAATATTTAAATCTGTTTTATTTGCACCCGAACGAGAACTCACTAACCAAATATCAGGTATTTGCTTAAATCTATTTTCCGCGTTGATATTTAATTGGATATAACGTCTACCTTGTTCATTTTGACGAAGTTCATGACTACTAAATCCTACTACAGGTAATAAGGTTTCCCATTCATCAATAGTGATTTCTGGTTTACCTACATAATGAGGAGGTTCAGCATAAGCGACAAAACCATAAGATACTCCTGTTCTGCCATTAACGATGACATTAACAATATCTCTATGGGATTTTCTTTTAATAACTTCGTCTAATTTAAATCCAGCCGGAAATAAACCTGTAGATGCTAATTCTTGCCCTAATTTAATCAATTTTCCTGCATAGTTTGATAAATGAGGATTATATTCTCCTAGTTCAAAGCGACTAATTAATAGTGGAGAAATCGGCACAAATACTTTAGGAATAAGTGATTTCAAGGCAAAGTCTTCAATTTCATTGTGAGCAAACTTAGAATCAGAGAGATTCATATTCAAAATAGAAAACTTTTCGTTAGATACACCAATGACAATTTCTGAGAAAGTTTTAACTAGCGTATTTATGCCAATGCGAATTTTTTCTGGATAGGGTGTGAGTGGATTAACAAATTCATTATCTATATCTGTCAGAATTACTACTTGTGTATTCGTGGGGTCTTCCACATATTTAGCCGCGTGATCTTCAGCCCAACTACTTAATTTTGCAATTTGGATAACCGACATTTGTTGTTTTTCTTTCAGCCATGTGTAAGATAAATTGTACCAAGTTTCCGCTATAAATATTCCTAATTTCCTTAACCATGAATTTGGTCTTTCTACATCTATAACAGCATCAATATCTGCTTTGACTCCTTGTATTTTTAAAGATTGATGCCAGTTAATAATGGGAATTTTAATAGTGTGTTTTAATTCAGTTTTAGCTTCTTTCCAGGGAATTACCTTCACTCCATGTTTTTGGAAATAAAAGATTAATTGTTGGCGAAATCTCACAATAACTTGATTATGATAATTATCAGGTAAGGGTCTAAAAGTAACTTTTAGGTTTTCAGCCATGAATTTAGGATTAATAATTGGGGGTTGATATCCTGTGGGTGATTCCCCAGAAAAGCCACCAATTAATTTACCAATCGTTTGTAAACTAATGCCTTGAATTAAAGGTTCATGAGCAGAGTTATTGGTAACATTCATTTCTTGGATTAATGCTAAAATATCTTCTTTATATGTGGCTATTTCTAATTGTACCTCTGGAGTAATTATCCCTTTGGGAGAACGAATATTAAGCTTGCTATTTTCTGCCCAAAATAGTACACCTTGTTGAGTGAGTTTTGCTAAAATTTCTGCTGCGTTCATAATTAAATCTCGCCTATTTAAAAGTAAGAACTTAGAAAAGAGGACACTTAGCTAAATTAGGCTATCCTAATCTGGCAAAGTGTCCCAATAATCAAGGAGGAAAAACTGGCTTGTCAGTAATTAAACAGAGTGTGTAGAGGTTATATCTGGATAATTTCTGACTGTGAATTTTCTAATTCTTCAGATAATCTGAGAGAAAGTTCTTCAATAGTGGGATAATACCAAAGGTGGATAAGTGATAATTTAAATCCCAAAAATTTTTCGGCTTTACTGGCGATAACTATGGTTTGTGCTGAGTCTAAACCGTAACTATCTAAAGGTTCACGAATATTTATTTCTTCTGGGTTTACTCCCAGTAAAGAGGAAATTTCGGAAACTAACCAAGCTTGAATTTTAGTGGCGTTATCTTGGTTGTCAGGTAGAAAATTAGAGAGATTGTTATTCATTTATGTACCTCCCGGTATTAAGTAATGAGATGAAATTTTCATAATATAAGCGATACAATTATCAACAAGTTTTTCCATAGTTAGACGATTAAGTGAAGGTTGTGAAAAGACAAAGTTTAGGGTCATTTTTTCTTGAAAAGTAGCAGCATGAACAATAAACATCCCTGCATATAAAGCATGAGAACCAACAAAACTAATTTCTTCCAGTTCTAATTCACCATAAGTATGGGGAATATTGACTTTACCAACATTGGAAACTGAAACTGTAGCAGATACTTGATTAGGGAATAGCAAAGAAAAATTTATAAGTTGTTTAGCGAGAAATATCATTTGAAAAATTTCTCCTTGGTTAATTTGTTTATGTAAAGTATCTTTGACTTTTCGAGCTAATTCCCAAACAGATATATTATTTGTGATGTTATAAAATCCCATGAGAGATGCTGCTAAAACAGACATATTCTCTTCACTAATTTGGGGCTGTAAGCGTCTTCTTAAATCAAGATATGATAAACAACTGACTAGAATATTATTTTTCTTATGTTTCCGAATTTGTTCCGATACTGTTAACATTAGTACCGCACATAAAGCACTTTGTACTGTAGTATTTTCTTGTTTGCATTGTTGAATAAACTGTTGTGTTGATTCTTCGCTAAGTTGTCTATGAATGATTTCGCAACGACGCGCAGAAATGGGAACATATTTTTCTACTCCTAATGTTTTTGGTTGATTCCAATATTTTTGAAATGCGATATTTAATAATAAAGCAATTCTATCTAGTTTGCTTTTAAAACTATTTGTCCATGTAGGTAATAGTTTTTCAATTAGTGGAAGTGCTTCTAAAGTAGTAACTGCTGGAATAGATTTACCTGCGGTAATTTTTTGATAATAGGTGAGAATTTCTGAGTGAAGTTGGATGCTTGATAAACCGTCAGTAATAGCATGATGTGTAGTTGTGATCAGATAATTGATATTTTGCTGATTTAATATTTTTATAAGTACGACTCGCAGCAGGTATTTATTACTATCAATTACCTGATTCATTTCTGCATTAACAACTGTTTCCCATTCCTGACTTTCTCTAATATTAACAACTTGTAAAGGAAGTTTTCCTGTATCTTTAGACTGATAATAGTAAGATTTTTTAGAGTTAATAATGTGAGAATTAAGCGCAGGATGACGATACTGAATAATATCTAAAGACTGTCTGAGAATTGTTTCTTGAATATTTCCTTGAATCCGGCTAATGGTAACTAAGTTCCATGTTTTAGCTCGTTGATTCAGGATTTCCATTGTTTCTTCTAGCTGTCCTAATTTTCTATTTATAGTCATACTTATAACCTGTATTAAAAAATTGTAGGTTGGGTTGTTCGCGTTAGCGTTGCGAAGCAATAGAATGAAACCCAACATTATCATTATCAATGATTTGGTTGGGTCTCGTTCCTTAACCCAACCTACTTTGTGGATGATATTGACTAAATTCTTCGGGCATTTGTAAGCCTTGAATTTTTAGGTTTTGAATCCGATATAAATAAGCTGCACCAGTCATAATTTGATCGGCTACATCAACTACTCGGCGATTATTGATATCAGCTAAATAAGAACCACGTACCCAATTATTAAAACTTCCCATTGCTGGTCCACACCAAATTTGATAATCAATTTCTCGACCTTTTTCTCCCGTATTTGACCAGCGGGAAGATAATCCTAAATACCAGCGAAATATTAACGCCATTTTTACTTTAGGATTGTTAGCTGCTTTGCTTAATTTTTCGGGGTTACGTTGAGATAAATAAGCAGATGTTTCTTGCCAAATTTCGGTAATTGTTTTTCGCAGAATTTGTTTTTCTAATTTTTCTATTTCATCTGGGGGAATTTCATCAAATGAATTATAATTTTTATATAATTCTCCTAATTTTTGAGCGCGAAGAGGGAAAAGAGTTCCTCGTTTAAGAACTTGTAATTTGACTCCCATTTCAAACATATCAGCAGCAGGTGCCATCATTACATCAGTCATTTCTGCTTCAGCTAGAAGCTTTTTTGTATGTTCAGAAGTACCAGCTTCAAGGCAAGATTGATTAATAGAACCAGTGACAATATAGGCTGCACCCATCATAAAAGCTGCTAGTGCTGATTGGGGTGTAGAAATTCCTCCAGCTACACCGATTCTTACAGGTTTTTCATAACTATATTGGCGTTGAATTTCGTCTCTTAATTCTAAGATAGAAGGTAATAAACAAACCAAGGGACGATTATCTGTATGTCCTCCTGAATCTGCTTCTACGGTAATATCATCAGCCATAGGAATTTTAGCGGCAAGATTAGCTTGCAATTCGGTAATTAAGCCTTGTTGAACTAATTGGTTAAGAATTTTTGTGGGTGCAGGGGCGAGAAATTTAATAGCAACTTCTCGACGAGAAACTTTAGCGATAATTTTATTTTTGATTTCGATTTCATTTGCTGAATTTACACTCAGTCCAGCAGCCCGATAGTAGACTATATTATCACTTAAATCTAAGAATGCAGAGGCTTCAATTATTCTAATTTGATGCTGTAAATACAAATCAATTGAACGACGTTCGCTAGCGGGTTCACTCGGACTATGAAGTAAATTAAAAGCAAAGGATTTGTTATGTAAAGCTTGTTTAATTTTGTGAATTGCTGCTTCTACACGGGTAGGAGATAAACCTCCTGCACCAAATGAGCTTAAAATATTGGCTTTTCCTAGAGAAATTACCATTTCTTCAGATGCAATACCTTGAGCCATTGCCCCAGTCATATATGCATATTTTACACCATAAAATTCTATAAAATTTGGATCACCTAATTGATTAAATTCTATTGAAGGGACAGATAAAAGCATTTCTAATTGCTTAGTTTTACCATTTGTACTATATGACAAACTTCCTTCATTACTAATCCCAATTTCCCCTTCTTTCTTTAGAATATAACAAGGTGAATTCAAATTCATCAGGTTATTTTTAATATTTTTTGCATCAAAAGACACAGTATTTAAATCACCTTGCCATCCTTGATAATTGTTATTCATTGAACGAGTAAATTTGAGTTGTTGTTGATATTTATTCAACGTGATTTCGGAATTAAACACTTGATTAAACCTCTATTTTTCTAAATTAAGTTGCAATAATATAGATAGTTAGGGTGGGTAATGCCCACCCTACTAATTATTTGATTTTTTTGGTTTCTGTTACCATTTTTTTATACAAATCTAATTGCTGTTGAAGAAAGAGACTAAGTTGTTGCAGTGATGTTTGCCGGGACTGTAATAAAAGACCGTGTGCTTTGGACAGACGAGCATTATTATCATTTAAACTTTGATAATGGGGGATAGATTTCATTTTGTGTTCGTAATTCAATAAAGAATTATTTTGCAAAAATGACTGATTTTTGTATGCAATATCTTGATCAAATTTGATGTCCGGCAGAGAATATAAAGGTGATAAATCCAACTCGATTCGGTGACTAAATAGCTTGGCTAAGGCTTTGATAATAGAGGTATGATCATCTACACCCCTTCTATTTAGAGATACAGCTAGATGTTCTCTGTCTTTGAGAATTTCGCTAATCCAACGGCTACAGTTACTACCAACACCGACTTCAATAAAGATTTTGATATTGTCATTATAGGCACGATTAACTAAGCGAGGAAAATCAAGTTGCTGACACAAGGCTTTGGCAATATTTTTGCCTATTAAATTACTATCAATTTTCATGAGTGCATATTCTGCCGCAGAGTAGAAAATTGTTTTTGAATTTGTTTGGCTAGGTAAGGTATTGACTTTTACTAATTCATCATATTCAGAGTGCATTGGTTCACAATGAATTACATGATTAATTGATGTCGAAAAAGCGTCACATTTTAATGTTTCAATAACTCTTTGACAAGCTTGAGTTTCACCAGCAATAATGACTTCTTCAGGTGTATTAATTAAAACTATATAAACTCGGCTTTCATTTTTTAGGACTTCTTGTACTAGGGAAGAGGAACATATCAAAATATAGTTACTCCAAAATTCTTCACTTTTACCTTCATGAATTAGAGGTAATCCCCAATGCTGACGAACTGTATTTTTAGGCCCAGATAGCTGAGTTTTAAATAGCGGGGATGAATTCAAATAATCACTGGTACTTTTAAAGCTAGTCCAGACCCCTTGCGCTAACATCATGCTAGTTTCACCCAGGCTATATCCAAAAGCATAGGGGGACTGAATACGAAAGTGATTTTTCAGCATTACTGTCATTAATCTCGCTAAACCAACTTCCCATTCCAGCATAGAAACTGGATCATTTATTAATTTTTGTTCTATAGTTTCTAGTTGTCTTTTTGATAATTTATTAATGCTGCGAGGATAGATAAATTTTTCAATGTCAGCGGCTCGATTATAAACGCTTTTAACGACGACATCATCATATAGTTGAGGGAAAAGACGGAAAATATTTCTTCCCATTCCTATATAAGAAGTAAAAGAACCAGGATAAACAAAAGCAACATGACCTTTTTTTCCTTGGGGATTAACTGTAAAATAACTACCAAGAGGAGTTTGCCAATCTTTACCAGTAGCAAAAGCGATTTTTACTCCCTGAATTGCTCTTTCAATTTCTCGTTTTAATTCTTCTGGATGTCGTGAAAGAATTGCTAAAGCGTAAGTTGATTGTTGATATTGCTGATATTTTTGGAAATAATCACTAGCAAGTGGTGATAGAGAAGAAATATCTGTGATATTTTGTTGAAGTGCGGTTATTTGTGTTAATAAAGAAGCACGATCATCAGCCGCAATGGGAAATAAATAATAAGGCATTTCTGCTAAATATTGACTACTGCGTTCTACTTGGCTGATTTCTTCTGACAAAATTAAATGTCCATAAATATGATCTTCCTCTATCATATTTACCGCAGCTATTCTTTTAGTCGCACCAGGTTCTAAAAACCAAGGTTTTGATTCCACAGTTACATAAAAGGGACTTCCGCGCCAAATCTCTGGCTGTTTAGGATTTGACCATTGGGGAACACCGGGAATATAACGATAATATAGACAAAGTGCGGTTTTAATGAGGCTAAATAGTCCTGCTGTGGCTTCTGTGTTGCCAATATTCGCCTTAATGCTACCAATACTACAACTAAGATTTTCTGCCCCTGTGTGATAGGCTGATATTAAACCTTGAATTTCTGCTGTATCTGCGTTGAAATTTCCACTAGCAACAACTTCCAAATAACCAATATCAGCGGCTTTAATATTTGCTAGTTGAAACACTTTTTGACAGGCTTGGGTAACAGTTTCTGAGTGATTTGGAAAGTGTTTTACCACACTCAAACCATCAATAACTGCATAGATACAATGATTTCGTTGTTTGGCTGTTTCATGCAGTTGTAATACTACTGCGGCTGCACCTGCTGTTTTTATGACATCCTGAGCTTTTTCGTCATAACTGAAAGTATATCCATTCGTATTAATTTCTGTCGAGTAATTTACATCTACCCCAACAATTAAAACAGCTTCAACTTGCTGGGAAGTTAATAATTTCTGACTGACATCTAAAGCTGATAAAAGTGACTTTTCTTCTGCAAAAAATGCTAATTCAGCAGAAATATAATTAGCTAATTTGGCAGAATTTTCTGTGGGAGAAATAATGATTAAAGCTATTTTTGTTTCTGGTTGAATTTTAGCATCTTCCAAAGCAGAATTGATCACTTTTCGACTTGATAGAGTTTGCTGACAATCTTCAGATATAACTAAATTTTGTTTGCTTTCATAAATCAGGCGTTCAAACTTATTTAATGTTGGTGAATTACTAACAAAACAATCCATACCGACAATAGCTAATTTTTGATTTTGTGCAATTGATTTCATGATGATTCTCCATTTTTGAGGAACGAACAACAGAGTTCAAAGAGGACACGGAGAAATAATTATTAACCTCTCTCTGTGCCTCTGCGTCTTTTGTAGTGAGCGAAGTCGAACTACTGCGTGAAAAAAAATCTAATTTTTGGCTATTTGTCGAGGTAGAATTGTTCCTTTTGCACCAATCATGCGATTATAAATTTGTCCCTGACGATTATAGGTAATCACATCTGTAGTTACTGATGATTCTGTTTTTGATTGCACTTCACAAGTTACATAAAATGTCTCATCAAAAGGAACTTTTGCAAATTGTTCAAAGTTCTTAATTTCTGATGGTAAACATCCAACTTGATGAAAGTGTTGTGTCCAAATCCAGAGAGAATGAATCTGGACATCTGCTATGTAAGAATTGAATGTTTGAACTGGAAATTGTCCCTGTTGCTGTGCTGTTGGTTCTGCTAGATAGCACTCAATAGTTATCTGACTAGGGCTGGTATTTAAAACTGATTTTACGCCTTGAAAAGTAACTCCATGAAATAGGCTAGAAGTATTTACTTGATATAATTCTTGATTGGTTTTGAGGAGATTTTCATCTTGATTAAAATTCAGGCTTCCATAATTGGGAGGTGTGGGAATTTCTTTTTTAAGAATTAGATTTGCGCTGAAATGATAGCGAATTTTTCCGTCTGGTGTCGTACTACTAATTTTAGCAGCAAATTCTATTTCTTGATTTCCATGTTTCGCAAGTTCCTGAATTTCTAAAACATATTCATTTATTGAGGTTTCATCAAAAACTATGCCTTTTAAAACTTTGAAATTAGGAGAACTAAAAGCCGTAAATCCTGGATAGAGTTGTTCACAAGCATTAGTCATCCATAATAACCCACAGGTAGCCGGAAGTACGGGACGACTAGCAATAACATGATCCTGTAAAAATGGATTTTCTGCTAATGTTAATTGACGTTTAATCCGATAGGTTTTTAATTCATTGGATAAAGTTGCAGGAACATAAATTAAGGGACTACCAATCACTAGCTGAACTGTATCTTGATTAGCGGTTGTTAGTTCATCAACTAATATTTGTGTTCCTGTTTCTACGGGAATAACCTCAATTCCTCTTTCTACAAAAGCTTTCTTTAATTCTGCTGATACCATGCCACTTTCCCAAGGTCCCCAGTTAATAGCTATGATATGACAATTAGGGTAATTATGTTTAATTAAATGGGCGGATTTGTTGAGGATTTCATTAGCTACTGCATAATCTGATTGTCCTGCATTACCATAAAATCCCACTACAGAAGAAAACAAAACCAAATATTTTAATTGACTTGCTGGTACACATCGCAGAAGATTTTCTAAACCTTTAACTTTAGCTGCATAAACAGTTTCAAAATCCTGAATTGATTTTTTCTCAATGCGTTTATCAGCTAAGTTTCCTGCACCATGAATTATACCAGTTATTGCACCAAAACGTTCAATTACATCTGTCAGTTTCGATTCTAATAATACTGTGTCAGTAATATCTACACTCAGATATTCTGCTTCTCCTCCGGCTTGTTTAATAGCCTTGAGAGTATTTTGAATTTCTCGCTGTGAGGAAATTACTTGATACTTTCTTTGTACCATAATTGGGGTTGGTTTTTCCCCTTGGGCTTGGAAATTTTCTAAAATTCGCTGTTTTAATTCGGCTTCATTTTCGCAATTTTCCGCCCAAACTGGTTCAGATTCTGTAGTTGAACGCCCTAAAAGAACAAATTTACATTGATACTGTTGGGCAATTTTAATTACACATTGGGCTGTAATTCCTTTTGCACCACCACTAACTAGAAATACTTGATCTTTGGTAATTTCTCTAGGAGAATTAGTAGTTGGTAAAGGCGTGAAATCTGCAATTAAGTTGACTCTACCTTTGCTGCTATATCCTACTTCTTGAATTAACAAATTTGGATCATGTATTTCAGCAAGGATATGTTTTACAGATGTTTGTGGATCTAAGTCTGGATTTAAGTCAAGGGAACGACAAAATACATTTTCCCATTCTTGATTAATACTCTTGCTAAGTCCGAATAATCCTCCCGCAATAGCACTAAAATTATGTGTATCTCCTAATCCAAATTCTCCATCTAAACGCGCAACGCTAATAAAACAACTACGTCCGAATTTAGCGGCTTGGTTGAGTGGTTCTTTGAGATATTTAGCGATTAAGAAAACATGAAGAAGAATAGATTTCTCTATTTCTAATGGTGTTGCTGGGTGAAGATGAATAAATGCAGCTACTGTACCATAATTATCAGCAATCTGTTTTAACTGTTGTTGTAAACTGTCTTCATTCCAATCAGTTAAAACTACTCTATTTATTTCTGCATTAACGCTTGATTCGATACCAGGGAAACTTAAAACTACAGTTTTCCAACCTTTGGCTATCAAACTTTTAGCTAATTTCTCAGTAGTATCAGAACCATCATCAGTTATTAATGCAATGTGGTTTTCAGGAAGTGAAAATTCTAAACTATCAGGTGTGGGAAGTTGCTGTAATTTAGCGACACTACGGCGAATATTTTGATGAAATTTAGTTGTTGTGCTTTCTACTATTTCTTCAGTCAATAACTTAGTAATTCCTTGGGCTTGCTGCTGCATATAATTAACAATTTCGCCCAATGTTCTCAATTCTCCAATTTCTTCGGGATTAGGTTTAGGTAAGTCAGGATATATTTCTAATAAACCTCCTAAAATTTCTACTCGTTTGATAGAATCAATTCCCAAATCTGCTTCCATATCCATTGACAGTTCCAGCATTTCTACTGGATAACCTGTTTTTTGACTCACAACTGTTAGGAGAATGTGGCTTAAATTTTCAGGAATTTCTATTGCTGATTTCTGTTCTTCAATTTCAGGTGTTGATGTTATTACTTCTGGTTGAGGAACTTCTACTAATACCTCTGTGGTAATAATTTCTGTTGATACTTCTACCTGTTGATTCAAGATATCTGGAACTAAAGCTTGCATATATTCGGCAATTTGTTCCAAAGTTCTTAATTCCCCAATTTCTTCAGGATTAGGTTTAGGTAAATCAGGATATATTTCTAATAATCCTCCCAAAATTTCTACCCGTTTGATAGAATCAATTCCCAAATCTGCTTCCATGTCCATTGTCATTTCTAACATTTCTACTGGGTAGCCTGTCTTTTCACTGACGACATTTAGCAAAGTTTGGTTAAGGGTAGCTATATCTATATTAATGTGGGTTTTAGGAACTACAACAATGGGTTGTTCATCATTTTTTAATTCCTCTTTTAATGGAGGTGGAGAAATAATTTCTGGCGTTACAAAATTAGTGGCTGGAGGACTGGTTACATAATTGATGACTCTATTTTCTGAAGTTAGCAAATGATAATGTTGTTGCAGAAGTTGAAAATAATCCTGGGTATATTTTTGTTGATATTTAAGATATTGTTCATGAATGCGGAGTGTGTCACCTTGATGATCATGAAACCGCATCATATTCCGTTCAGAATTAGAAATTGCTAATTGATGAGTTTCGGATTGATGCTGTGTAACTTCATTATTTCCCAATAATGAATACTGTTGTTGCATTAATTGAGAAAAAGTCTTTGTGTACTCCGTTTGATTGTGCAAAGATTGTTCATGAACGTGAATGATATCTCGTTGTTGCTGGCTAAATTCTGCTATGAAATTTTCTAAACTGTGAATAACTTTTTCATAATTCTGGGGCTGAATTTCGACTTGTTCTAATTTACCATTGAGTGAAGTTGGCTGGTTGTCGTTACCCTGTGATTGATGATTCTTATTAAATGAAGTTGGAGGTTTGTCATTACCCTGTGATTGATGATTCTTATTAAATGAAGTTGGAGGTTTGTCATTACCCTGTAATTGATTATTCCCATTAATTAATGTTAGGTGATTTTCACTAACTGTTGCTTGGGAAGATACCATTTCTACATGATGACCATTTTCTAAAGCTTTCGCAAAGGCTTTTTGAGTTCTTTCGGTAATGTTGGTGCTATTTAAACGCACATTCAAAACTTTTTGTTGAGGAACCTCAGGAATTTTAGTTGCGACTTGGTAGGGGTCTAAATTTTGCAAATATAACCCAGCTACCTGCAATTGAACTATGGCTTCTCGGAGTGTGCGATCGCTATTTTTGGTATGATTAACATTTACAGCTATAGCTATGTGGGGTTGATCATGTAAAATCTCTTTTACCAAATTGGTAAGCACATTTTTAGGGCCAAATTCCACAAAGCAATAACCACCAGCAGCGTAAATATTTTCAATCTCCTGTTGAAATAATACCTGATTTAACAATTGTTCTTTGAGAATTTTTTGGATAGCGTGGGGTTCTTGAGGATAACAGCCACCTGTAACATTAGTATAAACAGGAATTTCTGCTTCGTTGAAATTTACCTTTTCTACAGCTTGGGCAAAAGGTTTCTGAGCATGAGATACTAATGGTGTATGAAAGGCTGCGGAAACTCCTAATAAAAAAGTAATAAAGCCTTGATTTTTGAGAACATCTTGGACTTGAATAATTTCCTCTTTCTTCCCAGCTAATACTACTTGTTGCTGAGAATTTTTATTAGCAACTGCTACCTGAGGAAAATTTTTAATTACTTCTTTTATCTGACTAATATCTCCTTTAACAGCTAACATTCCCCCTGCATCAAAATTAGGATTTGCAGGTGCAGCCATAGCTTGTCCTCTAGCTTTTGCTAAGAACAAATAATCCTCTTCACTTAACACCCCAGCAACCCATAAAGCTGTTAATTCACCAAAACTATGACCGGCGACAAAATCGGGTTTAAAACCAGCTTGTTGAAATATTTTATACAAGCCGGCACTAAAAACTCCAATAGCCGGTTGTGCATATTCAGTTTGTTGCAATGTTGCTAACTGAATTTGCTTTTGTGCTTGATCAAAAACAGGCTGAGGAAATACTACAGTTGATAAAGGCTTTAACCCGTCTTCACATAGCAGACTATCCATGTGAGAATAGGTTTGGCGCAAGCAGGGAAAATTCATTACCAACTCCCGCCCCATTTCTAAGTATTGTGAACCTTGTCCAGAAAACAAAGCCACTACTTTACCCGTCATATCTAACCCTGTTTGGCGATAGTAAATCCCTTGAGGATGTTCCCAGGATTTGGCTTCAGGCTGCTGTTTTAGCCTCTCAATCGCAATTTGCAAAAATTCCCTAGCTTGGGCTAAATCATTAGCCACAAAGCCAATTCTGGCATAATTAACGGGAATTTTCCTAGTTTGAGCATCAATAACTAATTGTTGGTAGTATTTTTCTTTACCGTTTTCCTGTAATTGTTGTTGGATTTGTTGACAACGAGATAACAGTTCTGAAGAACTGGAGGCAAATAACAGCAACGATTCTGGAGTAGGGTGTAAACGGTAAGAGTGATGATGTTCATGTTCATATTCTTCCAAAACAACATGATAATTTGTACCACCGAACCCAAAAGCACTAACTCCCGCCCTTCTCGGTTGAGTAGGATGACTTACCCAAGGTCTAGTCTCCGTATTTAAGTAAAATGGCGAGTTCTCAATGTTCAGTTTAGGGTGAGGTTTACTGACATTGATCGTCGGTGGTAAGACCTTATGGTGCAACGCTAAAGCCGCTTTGATCAAACTTGCTGCACCAGCAGCAGCTTTAGTATGTCCAATTTGTGATTTAACAGTTCCTAAAGCAATATGCTGTTTTTTCGGATTATTTGCCCCAAAAACGCTGGTAATTGAGGTGAATTCTGTGGGGTCGCCTACCATTGTTCCCGTGCCATGTGCTTCAATTAAACCCACACTGGCAGGGGAAATACCTGCATCTTCATAAGCTCGAATTAAAGAATTGATTTGACCTTCGGGACGGGGTGCATAGATACTTTTATACCTACCATCACTAGAACTGCCAACACCTTTAATAACTGCATAGATGCGATCGCCATCTCGTTGGGCATCTTCTAGGCGTTTGAGTACCAACATTCCCACACCTTCGCCCAGTATCATCCCATCAGCATCAGCATCAAAAGGTTTCACCTTGTCCCCTGGCGAAACCGCTGGAGTTTTACTAAAGCACATATAGGCAAAAATTGAATTATCAGTATCCACACCGCCAGTTATCATCATGTCGGCGCGATGTTCCACTAATTCGCTAATAGCCATTCTTAATGCACCCAAAGAACTCGCGCAAGCAGCATCAACTACGCAGTTCATTCCTCCCAAATCCAGACGATTTGCAATCCGTCCAGAAATCACATTTGCTAACATTCCAGGAAAGGCATTTTCGTCCCATTGCACATATCCACTTTTAAGTTTTTCAATAATTTTCTGGGTATCTTCATCTGATAAACCACTATTTTTGAGAACTTTTTCCCAAATTGGAGATTGCAATCTTGCACCCAAGGGAACAGCTAATTGTCTCCCAATTGCTACTCCTAATACTACCCCAGTTCGTTCATGATTAAATTGGCGAGATGCACCATAACCAGCATCTTCTATTGCCTCTTTAGCCACAACTAAACCGAGTAATTGAGAAATATCTGTCACCTCCAAAATATTGGGAGGTAAGCCAAATTCCATCGGATTAAAATCAATATCTGGGAGAAAACCACCACGTTTACAATAGGTTTTATCCGGTGCTTTAGGGTCAGGATCATAATAATCATCTATATTCCACCGGGAAGCCGGAACATCAGTAATACAATCCACTTTATGAATAATATTTTCCCAATATTCCTGTAAATTCTTCGCTTGGGGAAAGATAGAAGCCATACCAATAATTGCTACATTAGTAGTTCGCAATTTGGCATTAATTTCATTCTTAATTTTTGTAGTATCAGTCATGTTTTTCTTCACAGTTATCATTTTGAGTACAGACTTTTCACAGTTACTAATTTCAGCTTGTAACTGTGTGAAAGCAGCTTCAAATTTGGAAGCAGCCATGATCATATTTCACTCTTTTTGTCAAGCAATATAGAGGTTAGTAGGAGATTTTGCAGTCATTTAAGTTGAGAAAATACAACTTTCATTTAGATATTAATACCTAAATGAACTTCGTGAAAAGTAGTAGGTGTTTAAATCCTCTACTCTAAATGTCTTTAATTTTGAATTAGTCAATGATGAATATTGTGGCGGATTAATATGAATGGGCTGATTAATTATCTAGCCTATAAATTAAATACAAATCAAATTTCCGCCTACATTAATCTTAGTTTGGTGACAACTCTATTACAACTCATAAGCAACTTACGTGCAACTTTATAAAAGTCTTGCAAATATAAAATTGATAGAGTTATCTGAAAAATATCTTTGCTTATCCAATACAGTAATTATTATCTAATTTTTAGCCATTTTGACCAAAGTTGCATATAGATTGCATATTATTAGTTTCAGTTTATTGAAATCTTTATTTTGCAATAACTAAGAATAAAAAATACTCTGAATATAAATAGAATTTTTAATATGTAATTATTGTTCATTAGTTTCTAGTGCTAAATAGTTAATCCTTGCATCTATCTCCAGAAAGATTTTTTTGCTATTGTAAAATTAATCACAGTCAAATATATCTAAAGAGTTAAAAAAATATTTTTTTGTTAATTTAATTCCTAAATTTGAGACAATAAAAAGTTAGTGCTTCTTCATCTATTTAAGGAATTGAGAATTAGATGCTTGCAATTTTTACAATATCCAAGATAGTGCCATAAAAAAGGTTTTATGAAACAATTAGTTGCATATAGGTTGAAATTCCCCAAAAATAAGTTTACTCTAAATTATGAAATCAGGGAAAATTAGACTGTGAATTTCAAACAGTCTTTGAGCATAAAATTAGTCAATTAAACATTTATTGCATTATTTGGCTTCTGCAATATTGGAATTACAAAAACTACAAGGAATTGCTGGCATGAGACTATCTGAATTAGATCCACTCATCCCGCTGAATGAGTTACGAGAAGACCTCCTCAAATTACCAAAAGGTTACTCATTTCATGAAGATGAATTAGTAGATTTTCTATCCCGGAGAAGATGGCCCGAAAGCAATCGTCGAATTGATAGAACAACATTCTGGCGGTGGCGTAATGACAACGCTATTGAACATCAAAAAATCTTTAGTCGTTTGGATCTTCTCAAACTATGTCAAATTTGTGATCATTACCGAGTAGACGGAACACGTAACGAATACTTGGCAATCATGCGAAAGAGAAAAGAGAAAGAGGTCGTGCTAAATAAATAAAACTTTGATATTGGTAATGGGTAATAGTCAGCAACTCATTACTCATTACCTCTCAAAGTTTTAGTAGTTAAATATTTTATATAAATTTCAAAACTAATAAAAGTTTTGACGAATAAGGTTATCAAGAGATACTATCAAGTGTACTGGCTTTTTTGCCTCTTATTTAGAGTCAGAATTACTGTCATATCCCTAATTTAAAAGACAGAATTATGGTACACAAAGAAAAGCACTCATTTACAAAACCTGTGAGTGTGTGGCCGATAATGTTGGCAAGCAGTGGGATTGTAGCTACTAGCGTAATATCTATTTATAGCCTTTCATATTTTCAGAAAACTTCTAAATTAGCCCCTCCCATATCTCCTATTACTACCAATTCCACACCTACTATCACCGCTGTTGCTGCTTTAGGACGTTTAGAACCCCAAGGAGAAGTAATTCGTCTCTCCGCACCCAATTCTCAAACAGGAATCAGAGTTAATCAACTTCTGGTCAAAAAAGGAAATAAAATCCGTCAAGGACAAGTAGTAGCAATTCTTGATAGTTACATACCTAATCTTGCAGCCCTAGAAAAAGCAAAAAGACAAGTAGAAGTTAGTCAAGCGAATCTTCAACAAGTAGAAGCAGGAGCAAAAAGAGGTGATATTTCGGCTCAAAAAGCCACAATTTCCCGTTTAGAGGCTGATTTACGAGGCTCAGTTTTTACGCAAAAAGCCACAATTGCTCGTTTAGAAGCGGAATTAAAAAATTCAGAAACCGAAAATAAACGATATCAGAAATTATATCAAGATGGTGCTATTTCTGCGTCTGATGCTGATACTAAAAAGTTACGTTGGGATACTGTCAAAGAACAACTGAATGAAGCTAATGCCAATTTGGAACGAACCATAGAAACTTTGCAAAAACAGTTAAATGAATCCCAAGCTAAACTCAATAGTATTGCAGAAATTCGCCCTACAGATATCCAACTAGCCCAAGCAAATGTAAAAAGTGCTATAGCATCTGTACAACAAGCTCAAGCCGAGCTAAATTTAAGTGCTATTCGTT
Organism: Nostocales cyanobacterium ELA583; assembly: GCA_037131225.1. GTDB lineage: Bacteria > Cyanobacteriota > Cyanobacteriia > Cyanobacteriales > Nostocaceae > Dolichospermum. Next base: position 21,501 of record JBAXRM010000013.1, read on the forward strand.
CAACTATTGATGGTCAAGTCCTCAAAATTAATACTTGGCCAGGAGAAATAATTGGCAATAAAGGCATATTAGAACTAGGACAAACTCAACAAATGTATGTAGTTGCAGAAGTCTATGAAACTGACATTAAAAAAGTTCGTTTGGGTCAATTAGTAACTATCACAGGTGAAGCTTTCACAGGAAAATTAAAAGGGACAGTTACCGATATTGGTTTACAAGTTGGTAGACAAAATATTTTTAATACTAATCCCGGTTCCGATACAGATAATAAAATAGTTGATGTGAAAATCCGCATTGATAAATCAGCAGATAATCAACGAGTTTCTAGTTTAACTAACTTACAGGTACAGGCACTTATTCAACTATAATACTCCTTTTTAATTTCTTAATCGTCGGGTGGGCAATGCCTACCTAAATACTGTTTGGTTAGGAAAATTCGTAAACCGAAAACCTTTGTAGAGACGTTCCACAGAACGTCTCTACACTCCTTAACCGAAAAGTATTAATGCCCACTTTATATTGCTGAATATTTGTCAGAAAAACTTGAGAATTTCTATATTCTCAGAAATAAAGAATAGGAGTAAAAATATGATTTTAAATATACCCTTGCCTTGGCTACAATTAGTAAAACAAAAAGTACGCTTTTTTGTAGCCTTAGCTGGTATTGCATTTATTTCTGTGTTAATGTTTATGCAAATTGGCTTTCAAGATGCTCTTTATGCTAGTGCAACTCAAGTACATAAACATCTCCAAGGTGATTTGTTTTTAATTAGTTCCCAATATAAATCTTTAACCTCTACTCAAAGCTTTCCTCGCAGTCGTTTATATCAGACATTAGGTTTTAATGGCATAGAATCTGTTGAACCTCTATATGTACAATTTGCTAAACTAAAAAATCCTATTAATGGTCGTAAATATCCTATTTATGTTCTGGGGTTTGAACCAGTAAAATCGATCTTCAAATTACCAGAAGTTGAACAGAATTTTCAATTGCTACAAATTCCTGACCAAGTGTTTTTTGATAGGGCTGCACGTCCAGAATTTGGTCCAATTGCTGAATATTTTCAAAAAAATCAACCCATAACTATGGAAATATTTAGCTATTTGGGAACGATTGGTTACAAAATTAAAGTTAGCGGGTTATTTACTCTTGGGCCTTCCTTTGGTGTAGATGGTAATTTAATTGTTAGTTCTTCTACCTTCTTAAAAATCTTTTCAGAACACCGAGCCAATGAAATAGATATCGGCTCAATTCACCTAAAACCTAATGCTAATGTTAAAACAATTTTGGCAAACTTATCTAATACTTTACCGAAAGATGTCACAGTGATGACACGCCAAGAATTTATTGATTTTGAAAAAAGCTATTGGACATTAAGAACACCAATTGGATTTGTATTTAATTTGATGGTAATGATGGGTTTTGTAGTTGGTGTAATTGTTGTTTATCAAATTCTTTATAGTAATATATCTACTCATTTTGTCCAATTTGCTACACTTAAAGCAATGGGATTTAGAAATAAATATCTTTTGAATGTCGTATTTCAGCAAGCTATAATTTTAGCTGTCTTAGGTTATATTCCCGGTTTTGCTATTTCTTTAGGACTATATGATATTGCTAAAAACGCAACTAAACTACCAATTGTCATGGATGTCAGTAAGGGATTATTAGTATTTACTTCTGTTATTGTTATGTGTTTAACTTCAGGTTTCTTTTCTACTAATAAACTACGAAAAGTAGACCCCGCAGAAATCTTTAATTAACTAGCTCAAATTGTAGGTTGGGTTAAGCGAAAGCGCAACCCAACAAAATTTGAATTATACAATCATGTTGGGTTTCCTATCGTCAACCCAACCTACAAAGTTAACGAATCAATGATGCAATATTTACCTAATACTAATATTTTGGAAATCGCAAATCTTAATCATTACTTTGGTCATGGTAAATTAATTACTCAAACTTTGTTTGATATTAATTTAACTATCAAAGCTGGAGAGATTGTGATTATGACTGGTCCTTCTGGTTCAGGAAAAACTACGTTATTAACATTAATTGGTGGTTTGCGTTCTTTACAAGAAGGAAGTTTAAAATTTAATGGACAGGAATTATTAGGTGCTAGTAATGAAGAATTAGTCCAAGTCCGTCGAAAAATTGGCTATATTTTTCAAGCGCATAATTTACTAGATTTCTTAACAGCTAAACAAAATGTGCAAATGTCTTTGGAATTACAACACAATATTTCCCAACAGGAATCTTATATCCAATCGGAAACAATGCTTAATGCTGTGAAGTTGGGAGATAGAATGAATTATTATCCCTCTGATCTTTCCGGGGGACAAAAGCAACGGGTAGCCATTGCTCGCGCTTTGGTAAGTCATCCTAAGTTAGTATTAGCCGATGAACCTACGGCGGCATTAGATAGTAAATCAGGACGAGATGTAGTTAACTTAATGCAGCAATTAACAAAAGAACAGAATTGTACTATTTTAATAGTTACCCACGATAACCGAATTTTAGATATTGCAGACAGAATCATTAATATGGAAGATGGTCATTTAATCCAACAAATAAGAACCTAACCCCCCTTCCCTACAAGGGAAGGGGGATTTTAAAGCCTCTCTCCTTATAGGGGAGAGGTTTACAAGAGGGGTTAATTTATACCTTAAAAACTTTTAAAACATCCTCTGAGGTAGTAACCGAGCAGAATTAACATCTAAAAATAAAGTAGCTTGAGATTGTTGACGTAAAATAGAAGCTGGACAACTAGTAGTAATATCTGCTGTTAACAAAGTTTTCACAACTTCAGCTTTTCTCGTTGCTGGTGCTAGACAAATTATTTTTTTAGCAGTACAAATCATGGGAATAGTTACAGTAAATGCGTATTGGGGAACATCGGCTAAATTGGCAAAATATCCTGTATTTACTTGTTGCTGACGGTTAACATCATCCAGTTTGACCAGTTTAACTTGAGCAGGATCTTGAAAATCTGCGACTGCTGGATCATTAAATGCTAAATGTCCATTTTCACCAATACCTAAACAGCATAGGTCTATCGGTTGATTTTCTAAAAGTTGAGTATAGCGATCGCACTCAGCTATTGGTTGTAATGTATCCCCTTCTATATAATAGAATCTGTAAGGAGATATCTTTTGTTCCACCCGTTCCCGCAAATAACGCCGAAAACTGGCAGGATGATCTGATGTAATTCCCAAGTATTCATCTAAATGAAATAAAATTATCCGTGACCAATCTATTCCCCCTAAAGCAATCAAAGCATTCAAAAATTGAATTTGGGAATTTCCTGTAGCTAATAAAATCGCCACCTTATCCTGTTTATCCAGCAGGTTTTGCAAATACTGATGTGTGATTTTAGCCACATTTTCCACCATCTCTGCTTCAGAATTGTAAATCTCCACCAATAGATGATCAACATGAAAAGATTGTGTGGGTTCTCTCATTTATTTATTACCAATTACAAAAAAAGACAGGCAAAAAGCCTGTCATGTAGCTGATGATTTAGTAAAGAATTTAGAAATTCATTTCAGCAGCTTGGACTTTTTCTACTTGTTTCTTCTTGAGAACTAGCATTACTTGTGCTAACATCACTAAACAGATAAAGGCGATTAACCATGCCACTCTGGAAGGATCTTGTAAAACAATTTCTACATCTCTTTGACCAAATCCACCCACGTTGGGGTTATTAGTCAAAGCATCACCAGTTGCAACTGCTTGTCCTTCAGTCACAATTAGTTCTGGACCAGCGGGAACTGTATCAGTAACAACATCACCACTTGCAGTTGTAATACTAATCAAATTCTTAACATTACCGTCTTCATCTTCTGTTTGAGCAATTTTGCTAATTGTGCCGGCAGCAGAAGCGTTGAACACGTTATTATTGCTCTTTTCACCTGTGGGGTAAACTTGTCCACGGCCGCGATTACCGCCTACATGAACAGAGTATGTGCCAAAGTGGATATTTTTGTCTGTAGCGGGGTTAGGAGAAAGCACAGGGAAGATGATTTCTTGATATTCTTCGCCTGGTAATGGTCCAACAATCACGACATTTTCGCTGTCGTCGTTGTAAGGAGTGAATGTCATATCACCCACTTCTTTCTTCATTTCTTCAGGAATGCGATCTTCTGGTGCAATCTTGAAGCCTTGAGGCAACATTAATACAGCACCAACATTTAAGCCAACTTTAGAACCATCAGCGCCTACTTGTTGCACGCTGGTATTGTAGGGAATTTTGACAACGGCTTTAAATACAGTGTCAGGAAGTACAGATTGAGGAACTTCTACTTCTGTGGGTTTGGCTGCTAGGTGACAGTTAGCGCAAACAATTCGTCCCGTTGCTTCGCGGGGGGTAGCTGGAGCAGTTTGCTGCGCCCAGAAGGGATAAGCAGCAGCAGTTTGGGGGACGGCTATATCGCTAGTGAAGAAAAAGGTAACAGTAGCGATCGCTATTAGCAAGGTATTAACCATTGCTTTAGCAGTGCGAGTTAACCTCGCAAATGTAAGGGCATTTCTCATTTCTATAAAGTCATTTGTCGGTTGTTAGTTGTCAGTTGTTATGAGTGAATTTGAGCATTAAGACTAACGACTCAGCACTCAGTAACATAAGAATTAAGACCACCAAGGATCATCCCCAGTGCGGAAATCGGTTTCTGTCCAAGGTGTGAGGACAATTTTGTCTTCTTCCACTTTGGCATGAGCCAGAGCCAAGGATCTGGGTGCAGGACCGCGAACTACCTTACCAGTAGCGTCATATTGTGAACCATGACAAGGGCATTTAAACTTATTCTCAGCCACATTCCAAGGAACAACGCAACCTAAATGGGTACAAATAGCATTAATCCCATAGTCAGTAATTGCTTCTTTACTTTGCACTACAATATAGGTAGGATCTCCCTTGAGTCCTTGCACCAAAGTGCGATCGCCCACATTATGGCTATCCAAAAATTGACTAACACTAACATCATTACCCAATTCATTCTTAGCCACTGTACCGCCACCAGTACCACCACTACTAGGAGGAATGAAGTAGCTAACGACAGGATACAATGCACCCAACGCCACTCCGGTGACAGTCCCGAAAGTGAGCAGGTTCATAAACTGACGACGACCCATATCGGGAACATCTGTGATTTGTGAAAATTGAGCCATAATCTCCGCGCTGTTTGTGTAATTTATTAATCATTTTGACAAGAGTACCAGCACAAAAGCCACTCTTATCTGAATCGAAACAATAACGCCCACAGTGATGCCATGATTCTTAGTTGCAAGACATAATGAGCATCTTTATCTGTTAGCATTACATTTCTTTATATCCTTATCATACTAGAGTCACGGAACTTAATATCTTGACTAATTGTAAAATCTAAATAAGGGCAGGGGTAATGGGAAATAGAGGAATATAATTTTCCCAACCAACAACTGACCGAAAAATTTTAGATTTTAGATTTTAGATTGGGAATTTTCGGGACAGGTTCCCAGCCCCTTCAGGGCGGAATTCATCCAAAATACTCGCTGCGCTGCGTACGCTTCGCTAACGCCAATCTAAAATCCTCAAGCCCCACACTTGTTTGGTGGAGTAAATCCAAAATCCAAAATCGTAAATCCAAAATTGATTGACCACTGACAACTAACAACTAACCAATGACTGGAAAAGAATTACGCCAATTGTTAATTGATAAATGGGGACAACCCTATGATGTCCAGTTTCGTCGCACTCAGGGCAAAATATTCCTGCAAGTCATGTGGAAATACTTTGGACAAGCTTCTTTCCCCTTAAGCGAAACAGACTACCAAACCCATCTAGACAGCATTGCTAATTATCTCAACGCTTTAGGAGGAACACAACAAGTTCAAAATTTTATTATCGAAACTAAAGAACGTCCCCGACTTGGTAAAGCAGTTAGCATCCCCCTTGATTTGGGTGAACGAGCTTCAGAATGGATTGTTTAAAAATCAGGTAACAGATAATTGACCCTTAACTCCTAATTCGGTAACTTTAAACTTGAGATATAAAAAAATTAACGGCGAAAAATAAGATATCTGTTACTATATACACTTATTGTACTAGGTTAACACGGTATTAATCGAGCTATGATTATGGGACGGTTTTAGAAGCCTGGAACGCTCTAGGTAAATTATGTTAATTTTTACAAGATGCTACGAGAACACAGTGCAGGGGACGTAAGCTGTGCGAATTCCGCTTGATTATTACCGAATTCTAGGATTACCGTTGGCGGCAAGTGAGGAACAATTGCGACAGGCATATAGCGATCGCATTGTCCAATTGCCGCGACGGGAATATTCGACTACATCTATATCTTCTCGCAAGAGGCTGATTGAAGAAGCTTATATGGTTTTATTAGATACCGAAAAGCGCAAGGTATACGATCAGCTTTACTTAGCTAACGTTTATACTCCTAACAAAACTGCTGATCCAATTCCACACGCAAACCTAGCAAATAATAATTCTAAAGATCAAGATGCTCAAAGTCTTAGTATTGAAATCACCCCAGAGGGATTTGTCGGGTCTTTATTAATCCTCCAAGAACTAGGAGAGTATGAATTAGTATTAAAGCTTGGCCGTCCGTACTTAGTTAATAAACCTAGTCCAGTTAGTCTCAAAACAGGTCATCGTGTTAACCAAACAGAAATTCCCAACAACCCAGACTTACCAGATATTATCCTCACCGTCTCCCTAGCTTGCCTAGAACTAGGACGGGAAGAATGGCAACAAGGTCACTATGAAAATGCCGCCGTATCCTTAGAAACTGGTGAAGAACTATTAGCGCGGGAAGGCTTATTTCCCAGCGTCCGCGCCGAAATGACCGCTGATCTTTATAAACTGCGACCCTATCGCATCTTAGAACTATTAGCACTACCACAAACACAGATACCCAAACGGCGGCAGGGGTTAGAATTATTACAAAGTATTTTAGAAGATCGTGGCGGCATTGATGGCACTGGCAATGATCAATCAGGATTAAACATAGACGACTTTTTACGATTTATCCAGCAAATTCGGCATTATTTAACAGTATCAGAACAGCATAAACTTTTTGAATTAGAAAGTAAACGCCCCTCAGCCGTGTCTACATATTTAGCAGTATACTCATTAATCGCCAGAGGTTTTGCTCAACGCCAACCAGCGTTAATTCGCCAAGCCAAACAGATGTTAATGCAATTAGGCAAACGGCAAGATGTGCATTTAGAACAATCACTTTGTGCTTTGCTGATGGGACAAACCGAAGAAGCTACCCGTGTTTTAGAACTAAGTCAAGAATATGAAGCTTTAGCTTTTATTCGGGAAAAATCCCAAGACTCCCCAGACCTATTACCAGGACTGTGCTTATACAGCGAACAATGGTTACAGCAAGAAGTATTTCCCCATTTTCGGGATTTAGCAAACCAACAAGCCTCTTTAAAAGATTACTTTGCCGACAGACAAGTACAAGCCTATCTAGAATCTTTGCCCACAGATGCCCAAACTACTAATGAATGGGCAGTAATTAATCATCAATCCTTTCCACAACCAGATATTAATCATTCCCATCACCGGACTAATAACACTGCACAAACACCGCAATATCATCACCAACCATCTAATCCTGAGTTACCACTAACACACATTCAACCTACCCAGGTTTCCATACCGAGATGGAATCATTCACCAATAGATGAAAGTGCGGGAAATCAAACATCGCCAATACCCTCAACAGCAGCCAACCCAAACAGAAGACCACATCCAACCAATGGTACTCCGACCGAAGCGACAAACCACCAGTCTCCAAAACGCAGACGACGTAAACCCAGCACTAATAAAATTCCCCAGAGGTTTATACAGTCACAAGCTCATTTTCTCAGTAGCCTAGACCCAAAAATACGCCTAGTTTGGCTGGTTCTCTTCTCCTTGGGAGGATTATTAGTTTTTTCACTGTTAGTATCAACAACTTTTGGCTTGGTAAAAAATATCTTATTTCCCAGTCCCTCCTTACAGAAAGAACAGTTAGCAATAGAACTGAATCAACCACCAATAACTATTCCAGACCCAAACAGCCAAACCGAACCAAGCAACGCAGAACTAACAAAGGACACAGCAAAGACAGTAATTGAAACTTGGTTATCTGCCAAAGCCGCAGCTTTAGGACAAAATCATGACATTGATGGTTTAAATGCAATTTTAACAGGTGCAGTTTTATCACAATGGCAGTTAGTAGCTCAACAAGAACAAGCAGAGAATCGCTATCGCCAATATAAACATAACGTAGAAATAGTGGCTGTCTCTAAAAAAGGCACGGATCAAGATTCTGTATTTATAGACGCTAAGGTACAGGAAGTTACTCACTTCTATCAAAATAGTCTGCAAAAAAAATCCTCTAATGAAAAATTGCGTGTTCGCTATGATTTGGTTCGTAAACAAGATAAATGGCTGATTCAGCGAATGTCAGCAGTCAGTAGTCAGTAGTCGGTGGTTGGTGGGAAAAGGTAAGAGATTAATTACCATTTGGACTAAATGTCATGAAATCTTGATATTAGTGACCTGATTTAAATTCATTTGTCATGAGAATTTGACATATTGATCCCCACAGGGCTGACAACTACGTGAAATATAGTAAAACCTATCTTTAGACCCCTTGATCCCTAGATAGTTTTACTAGTTAATATTTACTTAACAACTTTTTGCGATCCCAAAGAAATGCAAAATCATGATGCGTAACTGGGAATTTAGCAGGGTTGGTGTATAAAAAATAGACAGTAAACAACTTTAAAACTGGAAATTTTAAACTGGGACAAAACCAGAAGTCAGGAATAAGAAAATCTGGGGAGATGATACAGCAGGAGTCAGGAGTAAAACTAGCTTGGTGTCTGGGTTTAAATTCAGATTCTGTACATAATTTCTCTGCAATCTGCTGTATTTTATTCAACTCTTTTTAACCCGGAAAAAATGATTTACCTTACAAACTACTGGAGTCCAAATCAATGGCAAAAGAACGCCCCCCGCTAGAAAATATGACATTACGGCAATTACGCAAAGTTGCTAGTGAATACTGTATATCTCGCTATAGCAGAATGCGGAAATCGCAGTTATTAGCATCAATTGAAGAAATTCAGCATAGTAAATTCTCGCTCAATTCATCCCCTAATCTAGAGGCACAAGAAACCGTGGAAGCAGCAAAATTCGAGCTAGGTCAAGAAGATCGCACTGGTGGTTCTCTCGCTGATGTGGATGAAGCACTGGCTGATTTACCCGCTGGTTATGGTGACAGTCGGATAGTTTTATTACCCCGCGATCCTCAATGGGCTTATACATACTGGGATATTCCTAACGACCATAAAGAAGCACTACGTCGTCAAGGTGGACAAACCCTAGCTCTACGGATTTATGATGTTACCGATCTTGATCTAGATTATCAAAGTCCCCACAGTATCCAAGAATACCCTGCTGATGAACTAGCCAGAGAATGGTATTTGCCAATTCCCGTGAGCGATCGCGATTATGTAATAGATGTAGGCTATCGCACCGCTGATGGTGGTTGGTTAGTATTAGCGCGTTCGGCTAGAGTGCATATTCCACCCGTCTATCCTTCTGATTGGATTGAAGATGTCTTCATTACTGTAGACTTTGAAGAAGACCTGCGCGGTAAGACCTTCTACGAACTTGTTCCCCCAGCTAAGAAATTACCAACCGCTGCTACTGCTGGTGATGGTGGTGGAAACCCCATTTACGAACAAATCTTTGATCTAGCAGAATCTGCTGAAGCTCAACGAGTAGCAGGTTCTATATTCGGTTCTATGCAGCACGTCCCCGGTTCTGCTGCTCCTGAACAAGCTCTTAGTTCCTACGTTTTCCCATCTGGTGTGGGTATGTGGGCTGTTCCTAACGTATCTGGTTTAACAATGTCTGGTGTGGGAATGTCCGGTGTCGGTTTCTCCGCTTCCGCTGTTCCTGTGCGTCCTCGCAAATTCTGGTTAGTTGCTGACGCTGAATTGATTGTTTATGGTGCAACTGAACCTGATGCTAGTGTAACCATTGGTGGTCGTCCCATTAAACTGAATTCAGATGGTACATTCCGCTTCCAAATGTCCTTCCAAGATGGTGTAATTGATTACCCAATTCTCGCTGTTGCGGCTGATGGTGAGCAAACCCGTTCTATTCACATGAAGTTTGAGCGGGAAACACCTTCTCGTCATACTAATACCAAAGATGAAGCTGTTCTAGAATGGCTGGCATAACTTCTGTATTTGCAGATTAACCATAACTGAAATTGTTAATTCCACCCGCTATAGTATTCCTATAGCGGGTTTTATAAGCAAACAAGTGCAAGATTATTGAGCCGAGATGGTTAAACCCTTGCATTTTTAGCAAAAATAACCGCGTAAACTTGAGAGCTAATTGCCCTTCTCTTCCTTCTTCCTTCTTCCTTCGTGTCCTTCGTTCCTTCGTGGTTGATTAACTCCTGACTCGGTGACTCCTGACTCAGTGACTCCTGCTGTATTATTCTTCGACACGATAACCTAGTTCTGCTAACCGCACCCTTGAATGTCGCCATTTAGGTTGTACTTTGACAAATAATTCTAAATAAACTTTCCCAGCAATTAGTTTTTGAATTTGTTCTCTGGCTGCACTACCAACTGCCTTTAACATTGCCCCCCCTTTACCAATGAGGATACCTTTTTGCGAATCCCTTTCTACATGGATGGTAGCAAGAACACGGGTAATTTTTGGGGTTTCTTCGACTAAATCAATGGCTATAGCTACGGAATGGGGAACTTCTTGACGAGTTGATAATAATATCTGTTCTCGAATTAATTCACCCATAATAAACCGTTCTGGTTGGTCTGTAATTAAGTCTGGTGGATAATAAAAAGGTCCGGGTTCGAGATGATTAATTAATATCTCTTGTAATTGCGATAATTCTGCCCCGGTTTTAGCAGAAAATTTCACACTTTGCCAGTTATATGTATTAGCTAATTGGATGTAACTTTCATCTATTCTGTGAAAATCTTCTGGTTGTTCATCAATTTTGTTAATCCCCAAAATTACGGGTGTTTGACTATGTATTAGTAATTCAGCAACATAGCGATCGCCTGGTCCACAAGCTACTGTACCATCAACTACAAATAATATCACATCTACTGAGTCAATAGCAATTTTGGCATTTTTTACCAGCACTTCCCCTAATTGATGATGGGGTTTATGAATACCTGGTGTATCTACAAAAATTAATTGGGCTGTTTCTGTAGTTAAAATCCCCTTTAACCGATTTCGAGTAGTTTGGGATACTGGGGAAGTAATGGATATTTTTTGCCCAATCAGTTCATTCATTAAGGTGGATTTACCCACATTAGTCCGGCCGATAATGCCGATAAAACCTGATTTAAATCCAGCAGGCGCTTGGGGAATCATTACCCCACCGAAATCAGTAAAAATATTATTATTATCAATATTAGAGACTTGTGATTCTACTTGCATTGTTTACAGTTATGATTAATAAATTATTTTGACTTTGATGAAAATTATCTTTTAAATTAAAGATACATTAATTATCACATATTTATGGAAACGATAGGAAAATTTGGCGTTGCTGAGTAAAACTATGAGTGTATCTCACTCATAGGCGCAAAGAATAAAGGTAGCAATCGTCTTTCCTAGCACAAATAGCAAACCATAATTATATTAAGTACAGTGTCTTTATCTAGCTCACTGAATTATGACCATAGCATCAACAGCAGTAAATCCTTATTTAGCGGGTAATTTTGCCCCTATAAACACAGAAATCAGCACTGATACCTTAGAAGTCATCGGAGAATTACCTCCAGATTTATCAGGGATGTTTGTCCGTAATGGACCCAACCCCCAATGGAGTCCTATTGGTCAATATCACTGGTTTGATGGCGATGGAATGTTACATGGTGTCCAAATCAATAAGGGTAAAGCCACTTATCAGAATCGCTATGTGAGAACTAGGGGTTGGAATATTGAACATGAAGCGGGTAAAGCTGTGTGGAGTGGACTTTTAGAACCACCGCAAATGGATAACCCCCACGGTCCTGGGAAAAATACCGCTAATACAGCCCTCGTGTGGCACAATGGACAACTTTTATCATTATGGGAAGGAGGTGCGCCCCATCACATCAATATTCCTGATTTAGCAACTATTGGGGAATATACTTATAATAATAAACTAGTTTCTGCTTTTACCGCCCATCCCAAGGTAGATCCTGTTACAGGGGAAATGATGTTTTTTGGTTACGGTTTTCGACCACCTTATCTACAATATGGCGTAGTTTCTGCCCAAGGTGAGTTATTACAAACAGTACCAGTGGAAATACCAATGGCGGTGATGATGCACGATTTCGCCATTACGGAAAATTATACCATTTTCATGGATTTACCTCTGACATTTAGTATGGAACGAATGCAGCGGGGAGAACCAATGTTGATGTTTGAGAGCGATGCCTGCGGCGGGCAAAGCCAACGCTCTAGTCGGTTTGGTATAATGCCTCGTCATGGTGACAACAGCACTATTCGCTGGTTTGAATGTCCCCCATGCTACGTCTTCCACACCCTCAACGCTTACGAAGCCGGAGACGAAGTGGTGCTTATTGCTTGTCGGATGAATTCTACTAGTATCCTTATGGCTGAAAATCCCCTGGAAGAAACGCCTTTTTTACATCGTTGGCGCTTTAACCTCAGTACAGGTACAGTCACAGAAGAACAACTAGATGATGTACCAGGAGAATTTCCCCGTGTTAATGAAAACCTGTTAGGAAGAAAAACCCAATATGGTTATGTGGGAAAAATGGCACATAGTCAAAATCCCTTGTTTGATGGTGTAATCAAATACGATTTTGCCAATGGTAAATCCCAAACCCATGAATTTGGTAAGCATCGTTATGGTGGAGAAGCAGTATTTGCACCATGTCCTCATGCCACTGATGAAGATGCAGGATGGCTGGTAACATTTATTTATGATGAAAGTTCCCAAACATCGGAACTGGTAGTTATTAATGCCCAAGATATCACCAGTGAACCTGTAGCGCGGGTAATGATTCCTCAACGTGTACCTTATGGATTTCACGGAATTTGGATTTCCTAATTGGTAGGTTGGGTTGACGCAAGGAAACCCAACATTATTAATCCTTTTGTTGGGTTGCGCTGTCGCTTAACCCAACCTACATCTATATGATTTTTCAATTGGTATTATTTTCTATTTAGTAGGATTTTTGTCCACTAAATCAGAAAAATTTTTTAACATCTCCCAATACTTTTCTCCCGCAACTGAAGATAAATCATTATGGCTGGCTTTTTCTACCCAAAAAGAAAGTTTTGGAGATGATACAGCAGCAAATAATTTTTCTCCATGAGTAAAAGGAATAATTTCATCACTTTTACCATGAATGATCAAAACTGGACAGTTTACTTTTTTGATTTTGTCGAGATTAGTAAATTTATCAAAGGGTAAAAGTGGCACAGGAACCACTACCTGAAAAATAGAAGTAAAGCTACTTTCAACTATTAACCCAGCTATCGGTTTTTTAGATGCTAAATCTACTGCTGAACCACCACCAACGGAACGCCCAAATACTATAATTTGTTGGGGAGTAATTTTTAAAGTTTGAGTTAAATAATTGTAAGCAGTATTAATATCTTGGTAAGCAGCTTTTTCTGTAGGAGTTCCTTCACTTGTACCATAACCGCGATAATCATAAGCAAAGACACTAAAACCCAAATCTCGGATTTTTGCTAAATGTGGTTTAATATATCCTAAATCTTCAGCATTACCATGAGCATAAAGAATGGTATATTTAGCTTGAGGATTTGGTAAATAAACTGCCGAAATATTTTTATTATTTGCGTTTTTTAACTTGAGAATATCTTTGTTATCTTGATAACTAGATGCTTGAGGCAGAAAAATCATGCTGTCAGCGCGGAAATAAACATAGACAGCAAAAAAAGCGTAAATAAATATAAGAGATTTTAACATTCGTTTCCAGGTTAAATCACCAATCAGCAGTTTTTTTAATTGCTGTTTATCCATGATAGAGAAATAATAAATTACAGCGATTTTCGGTTAAATTGCGTAGGTTGGGTTGACGCAAGGAAACCCAACATGATTAATCTTTTTGTTGATTAATCCTTTTGTTGGGTTGCGCTGTCGCTTAACCCAACCTACAATTGTATTAACATCAAATTACATATCTTCTTGATATTTCATTAACAATTTAGGAATATGATCATAACCATCAACGCCAATAATAGCAATCATTTTCGGGCGATTTTGTTGTAGTAATAATTGAAATTTATCTATACCCATTTGTCCCCTAATAATTGTCAATAAACCAGCAGGTTGTCGCCATTCATCAGCAGCAATTTGTTCTAAAAGATACATTCCTAAACTACCAGTATAAACTGCTTTTTCATAATTAGCAATTTGATAATTAGCTTCAGATAAATATGCTAAATTTCTGCCTTGTAAATACAAATCACCAGAAACTTGAGCAGTTCTAAAGGCATTTTCTAAATATTTAATTGCTGTGGTGTATTGTGTGGTAACTAAATAAGCAATACCTAAACTACTAAAACATAAAGCTTGACTTTGTAAATCACTTAATTTTTCTGCTAATTTTAATCCTTGTTCCAGATAGTTAATTGCAAATTCATAAACTTCTGGTTCACTAATTTCTGTTTGCTTGGCTTGCATGACTTCGCTATAACCTAGATTCACTAAAGCGTTAGCTTCTCCAGTTTTGTCCCCGGTTTGTCTACTAAAAATTAATGCCCGTTGACTATAATTAATTGCTTCACCATAATTTTGTTGTTGCACATAAGTCCGACTCAGATGATTAAGATTAGCAATTTCACAGGTTTTATCTCCAGCTTTTCTGGCTATTTCTATGGCTTGTTGATGAAAATCAAGGGAGCGATCATATCTGCCTAAACCTCTTTGAGAATAACCCAATAATGTTAAAATCCGAGCTTTTTCCTGAGTACCTTCAGCGGAACGCAAAGGGGCATCTAAATAGTCCAAAGCATCCCGCAAATAACTACCAGAAAATGAGGCGAAAATCCCCCCATAAAGAGGAAAATAAGGACGTTGGGCAAAGGTTCGCAAAATTTGCAGCATGATTTGCGATGCACCGTTACTATATATTAAAGCCTGATTTTGAAAACCGCTGGCTAATTGACTCCAAATTACGGCAAATGTTAAAAATGTGGAAATAGATAATTTGGGTCCTGCTTGAATATCATAAGCTTGTTGGTCAAACCAATTGATTAAACCCCTTTGCAAAAGCTGTAAAATTATTGTTAATTCTACCCAATTACTCAAACTAATTGTCTGTTGTTTTTCGGCAAATTCTAGGGTTGATTGTTCTACTGCTAGGGTATGAAAAAAGGCTTGGGGAACTTCACTATTAACTACTTTAGCCCAACTTGCCCAAGGACTATTTTCTCCTGGTACACCACCAAATCCTAAAGAATTTTTGCGTTCATACATCCAATTCAGTAAATTTGCTTGGATTCTTTGCCAAGAAGCCATACCACGAGTAATACCGTCAGCAATTTGCCCAAAATCTTCATTAGCGCTGGTAAATTTTTGTAAAGATTGAGCTAACTGTTGAAGCTGGGACAAATTTAAGGGATACTTTTGATTGGGATCTGTAGCTCGTAACAAAGCTGTTAATCGTTCATCTGCGGTAGCTGTGGTAATTTCCCGCATAGACAAAGAAATCGCTTCAGTGGCTTTATTTTGTTCTTGCCACCGTTGCCATTGAGTTTGAATCGTTTTAGCAGCGCGTAAACTCCGGGTAGCTTTGGCTTTTCTGAGTTCATCCGTTTCCGAGTCTACCTGAGATTGTATAGTATTCAAGCGATCGCTCAAAACTAATTCAAACACCTCCCCTGTACCGGAAGTGATACCTTTGAGCAACATTTGATAAACCTGCTCTACTGAGCTAATTTTGCCCTTGAGAGTGGTTTCGATAATATCATCAATCAAAGCGAGATAATGATCGCGTAATGGTAAAGAGTCTGACACTTTAGCGAATAAAGAACATCACAACAATTCTCATTGTAGCTGTTGCAGGTTTCGAGATTCAGGATTATGTGTAATCAAACTTCAAGAAAACATTTAAGATTTGTGAAGATTTGCTTATTCTCTGACTCCTTGCAATAAATAAGTCATCATTTCTCCCTTACCTTTAATTTTAATTAAACCTCTTGCTTCTAACAAATAGTTATCTTTTAATATATGATAGGTAGCTTCACAAATCTGGATATGATCAGGGATACCGTGGGATTCCATTCTACTGGCTGTATTCACTGTATCACCCCACAAATCATAAGCAAATTTCTTTAACCCAATCACCCCTGCTACCACTGGACCTGTACTAATACCCACACGAATCTGAAAAGATAGGTTATTTAGTTTATTAAACTTAACCACTGATTTTTGCATATCCAATGCCATATTTGCTATAGCCACAGCATGATCACTGCGATAATTAGGTAAACCTGCAACAGCCATATAAGCATCACCAATTGTCTTAATTTTTTCTATACTATGAATTTCTGCTAATTCGTCAAATAAACAAAATATTTGATTTAATAATTCTACTAAGTAGGTGAACACAATAAAACTAAACTGTGTAAAGAAATGTAAAATCGCCCAAACCCTCTTCACTCTTGCCTCTTGCCTTTTGCCTTTTGCCTTGCCATAACGACAATTTTCAACACTCACCTACTTAATTCTGCTGGTGATGTTCGACTTGATAATTCTGTAAAACCGACAATATCGGCAAATAATACTGTCACTGCATGAAAACTGTCAGCAATAGTTGTAGGTTGATGTTTTAATTGTTTAGCAATTACCGCAGGTAAAATATTTAATAATAACCGTTCTGACTGTTCTTGGGCTATTTCTAATTCTCGTTTCGCTCGAAATTCTTTTTTTCGGAGTTTTTCATATAAATAAACTGAAAAAATGCAAATTGTTCCCGTCCAAAATAAATATAAACCTTGCTCTACATAGTGATCAATTGTAAATTTAAATGTAGGTCTGTATATTAGATATAATCCTAAATACCAGATAATTGTTCCCACTTGTGCTATTAAATGTATCCGCCATTTTACAGGAATAATTGTGGCTTGAGTCAGAAACATCAAGTTCCAAATATTTGTCATCGGTTCAACATAGTTAAATAATAAAGCTGTAGAAACTTGAACAGTACAAGTCGCAGACCAGCATAAACCCAAAAAAAACATATCTAAATAACGACGTGCTAGAGGTGTTTTACATAATAACCAGCAGACAACAATAAAAAATTCCAGCAATAAGCCAATTTTAAGCCCGTATATTTTTTTAGTAATTCCTTCATTTACCCACATAAAAAAAGCAGTCAGTGTTAAGCCAATGATCATCATCAGTTGGGCTTGTAATTCTAAGCGGTTAAGCAGGAAAGTTTGTCTTTGTTCTCGATAAGATTGGGCAAAATCTTCATTTGTCTCGAAGTCGCATATTTCTGGTCTAATAATTGCCTCTAGCTGGGTTTTGATAGCATTAATATTAGTCATCATGCCCGTTTTGCGTTATGAGTAGTTAAACCAGTGTAGCCGGATTGAGGAAAAATAAATGGCTCGTCCCCCGACTTTAACTTTTGATCGTGGTACGTTAATTTTACACCCGCCACCACGAAGTAAAACTTGGATAGATTATGCAATTTGGGATGATAGAATCGAAAAATTCCGCATTCCTGCAATTAGATACCGTTCCTTAGTCGAAGCCCTGCAAGCAGAAGCAACAGATTTTATTGATGAAGCTAAGGCTTTTTACCCTTTAGAGTTGGTTGCTAGTTTGGAAATGACTCCCTATCCCCACCAAAATGAGGCGTTAGCGGCTTGGAAACTGGCAGGACGACAGGGGGTAGTGGTTCTCCCAACAGCAGCAGGTAAGACTTATTTAGCGCAAATGGCCATGCAAGCCACACCGCGCACAACCTTAATTGTCGTCCCTACTTTGGATTTAATGCACCAGTGGTATGCTCACTTAGTAGCGGCTTTTCCTGACGGGGAAGTGGGTTTACTGGGGGGTGGTTCACGGGATAGAACCGCAATTTTAGTCGCTACCTATGATAGTGCAGCCATTCATGCAGAAAGTTTAGGTAATAAATATGCTTTGATAATTTTTGATGAATGTCACCATTTACCTACGGATTTTAACAGAGTAATTGCTGAATATGCGATCGCTCCCTATCGGTTAGGACTTTCCGCAACCCCAGAACGCACAGATGGAAAACACACCGATTTAAATATTCTCATTGGTAAAGAGGTTTACCGTCAACGGGCTGAAGATTTAGCAGGTAAAGCTTTAGCGGCACATGAAATTGTGCAAATTAAAGTTAAATTATCCCAATTAGAAAGGGAAAGATATAATCAGTTAATTCAAACTCGTAATGATTTTTTAAAGCAGTCAAAAATATCTTTAGGAAGTCTCCAAGGTTGGCAAATGTTTGTGCAAATGAGTGCGCGTTCTCAACCGGGAAGGAAAGCAATGTTAGCACATCGTCAAGCCAAAGAAATCGCTTTAGGCACAGATGGTAAAATCCGGGTACTTCTGGATTTATTAGCCACACATTTTTTAGAAAGAACTTTAATTTTTACCGCTGATAATGCTACCGTTTACCGCATCTCTCAAGACTTATTAATTCCCGCAATTACCCATCAAACACCAGTCAAAGAAAGACATGAAATTTTAACTAAATTTAAATCAGGTGAGTATAATACCTTAGTTGCTTCTAACGTCTTAAACGAAGGTGTAGATGTTCCCGCAGCCAGTATTGCTATTATTTTATCAGGGACAGGTTCAACCAGGGAATATATTCAAAGGTTGGGGAGAATACTACGGAAAGGAAATTTAGAAAATAAACAAGCAATTTTATATGAAGTCATAGCCGAAGATACCAGCGAAGAAAAGACTTCAGCTAGACGCAGGGGAGAAAATAACAGCCAGGAAGAAAAACCACAAAAAGCCAATTTACAAGTTATTTATAGTAGTGAAAAGAAAAGCGATTTAAAAGCAGCAGAACAACTAGAAATTAATTACTCAACAAAAAAGAAAGATGTTACCAACAGAACTACTGATACACCGCCAAAACGGCGAGGAAATTATCCCAAAAAGACTGAAAATTGATCAAAAACATTTAAGTTTAGCGACTGAATTAATTACTTTTTTTCAAGAAACAGTCGGAAAAACTCAAGGATTATTAGAACGTCAATTAACTGACTTTGAAGGAGATACCACAGATTATCGCATGAAACGGGGTTTAGCCTATATTCTCAAAAGTGGTTTTTGCACCTTTGAAATAGTTAGTCCCCTCGAACCACTCATGTTAAGAGCAAGAGTATTTGCATTAGCAGCAAAATCCGTTGCTAGTCGAGAATCAACTGATATGACTTTAAATAAAATAGCTGATGATTTAAGCCAAGAACTCAACCAAGAAGTATTACCTGTTCAAGTCAGAGATGGACTTTATGCTGATTTATCAGAAAATAAAATTTTAACTGCCTTTGATGTACCTAAACCAGAAGAGGTTTTACATCGTTATAACTTATCTCAAGTGCAAGGAATTTTTTACAAAGCCAGTCAATTAATATTGAATGCTCATCGTAATGTTCCCGGAGAATATAAACTCTTATTTCGGTATTTAAAACTATTTCAACTAATGGCATATATTGAAGGTGATGCCGATCATGGTTTTACAATTAGTGTAGATGGTCCCACAAGTTTATTTACTCCCAGCACTCGCTACGGATTAGCCATAGCCAAACTAATTCCCGCCTTACTTCATGTCACAAAATGGAGTTTATCAGCCACTTTACAAACCCGCGACTTTTACACAAATGAATGGAAAACAGGACGTTTTACCCTCAATTCTGAATGTGGATTAGTCTCCCATTACCCCCCAGGGAAACCCTATGATAGTATGTTAGAAGAATCATTTGCGAGTAAATGGGATAGTTTAAAAAGTGGTTGGATTTTAGAAAGAGAAGTAGATTTAATTCCTATTCCTGGTAGTGTTATGATTCCCGACTTTCGCCTAGTACATCCAGACGGACGCGTATTTATTTTAGAAATAGTTGGTTATTGGCGACCAGAATATTTACAAAAGAAATTTGCTCAAGTAAGAAAGGCAAATTGTGATAATTTGATTTTAGCAATTTCCGAAAGATTGAATTTAGAAAAAGCTGGAGTCAAACTAGATAATGTTCCCGCGAGAATAATTTGGTTTAAAGAAAAACTCCTACCAAAATCAGTATTAGCCGTTATAGAGTAATGCAAAGAATCATCAAATCCATTAATTCATCCATTCTTATCTGCGTTTATCTGCGTTCAACCCACATTCAGCAAGGAACTGTAAAATCAGTTTTTGTCTATCTGTGAGTTGAATCGAAGATTTAATCCCATCCACAAACAATACTGTTCGGTTAACGAAAATTTCCACCTAAAGAACCTATTATATAAAACTGATAAACTATGGAAAATGTCGGGTTTCGTTTCTCAACCCAACCTACGTATACTGCAAACGGTTTATAATTTAACCAAATATGAAACCCCTCTCCAAACCTCTCCCCGCAACGGGGAGAGGCTTTGAGCCTGTGCGTTATATTATAAAAAAGTCCAAATTCTAGCCGTTTTGAGTATATTTTCGTTTTTTTAGCCTTAACCGAACAGTATTGATTAAGTATGGATGCCATACAATATTATTTACACTCATTTACTTCATATGATGTGTATTTAAATGCTAAATTACCAACAGGCTAAACACCAGACTCATTTTATCTTGAATTACTTATGACCGTAGTTAGAGCTATTCCCGAACAAGGTCAACTGGTGAATGTGCGTTCCCGTCAATATGTTGTCAGTGATGTTCATCATACCAGCTTACCCACTAACCCCGTGTTGGGTGGAGTGACAAAAACCCAGCATTTGGTCAAACTCTCTTCTGTAGAAGATGATGGTTTGGGAGAAGAACTACAGGTTATATGGGAATTGGAAGTGGGGGCGCATATTTATGAAAAAATGGAATTACCCCAACCCAAAGGTTTTGACTCACCAGAACGGTTAGATGCTTTTCTCGATGCAGTACGATGGGGTGCAGCTTCAACGGCTGATATTCGCACTGTGCAGTCACCTTTTCGCAGTGGTATAGATATTGAAGATTATCAATTAGATCCGGTAGTAAGGGCAATTCAAATGCCCCGTGTTAACTTATTAATTGCTGATGATGTGGGTTTAGGTAAAACCATAGAAGCTGGTTTAGTAGCCCAAGAATTAATTATCCGTCATCGTTGCCATCGGATTGTCATAGTTTGTCCATCTTCGCTACAAGTGCAATGGCAAGAACAGATGCGGGATAAATTTGGTTTGGATTTTCGGATTGTTGACAGTGCATTAATGAAAGAACTGCGAAGGAAACGGGGTATTCATGTGAACCCTTGGCAACATTTTCCCCGATTAATTACTTCCATAGATTTTTTGAAACGCGATCGCCCTTTACGTCTCCTGGGAGAAATATTACCAGGTGAAGGGGAATCTCTCTACCCCCGCAGGTTTGATTTATTAATAGTAGATGAAGCCCATAACGTTGCCCCCTCTGGTGGGGGTAAATATGCGGTAGATTCCATGAGAACGGCTGCTATTCGGCTATTAGTCCCCCACTTTGAACATAAGTTATTTTTGACTGCCACACCCCATAACGGCTACCCCGAAAGTTTCACCGCTTTGTTAGAATTGCTTGATTCTCAACGGTTTGCACGGGGGGTAACACCAGACAGGAAACAATTACAGGTGGTGATGGTACGCAGGTTAAAACAGGAAATGCAAAATTGGGATGGTTCACCACTATTTCCTAAACGCCAATTAGCAGCCATTTCTGTAGATTATCCAGCCGCAGAACGTCAAGCCCACGCTGCCTTAAAAAGATATACAGAATTACGCTGCAAGGACGTGGCAGATAATACAGAAAAATATGCCACTGAATTTGTTTTAAAACTCTTAAAAAAACGCCTATTTTCTTCACCAGCAGCTTTTGCTAGTACCTTAGAACAACACCAACAATCATTAACTACTGCCCGTCGTCGCACAGCATCTAGTTTATCTCGACCCAGTGAAGGAATTTTGCGGCGACAGTTACAAGAAATTGAAGAAGATTTTGCTGATGATGATGTTTATGAAGAATCTACAGATGAAGCAATTACTCATACAACTCGGTTATTTAGAGAATTAAATCCTGAAGAACAAAGTTTATTAACCCAAATGTTGCAATGGGCAGAAACAGCAGCGAGATTAGCTGATGCTAAAGCCAAAGAACTCCTCAACTAGATTCATACTTATATTAAACCAGATGGAAAATGGTCTAATGAAAGAGTCATTATTTTCACAGAATATCGAGCCACACAAAAATGGTTATATAACCTCTTAGCGGCGCAAGGATTAGTCCAGGAAGAACGGTTAATGACTCTATACGGGGGGATGAAATCAGACGACAGAGAACAGGTAAAAGCGGCATTTCAAGCTCATCCTGATATTTCCCCAGTGCGAATTTTATTAGCTACAGATGCAGCCAGTGAAGGTTTAGATTTACAAAACTTTTGTTCGCGGTTAATTCATTATGAAATCCCTTGGAATCCTAACCGCATGGAACAAAGAAATGGGCGGATAGATAGACATGGACAAAAGGCTTCAGAAGTATTAATTTATCACTTTGTCGGTAAAGATTATCAGCAAAATAGCACCCAAGGAATTAAACCGGGAGAACTAGAAGGGGATTTAGAATTTCTCATGCGGGCGGCTTTAAAGGTTAATAATATTCGGGAAGATTTGGGAAAAGTTGGCCCAGTTATTGCTGCCCAGGTAGAAGAAGCAATGATGGGAAAACGGACTATTTTAGATACAACAGTAGCAGAAAAGGAATCAGAACCTGTCCGCCGGATGTTAAAATTTGAGCGTCAAGTCCGGGAACAAATTGAAAAATTACGAGAACAATTAAATGAAACTCGTCAACATTTACGACTGACACCAAATAATATTGAAACAGTGGTAAAGATTGGGTTGGAATTAGCAGAACAACCAGGGTTAATTGAGGCTAATTTAGCAGAAGTAACCGGGAAAGCTTTTTATTTACCACCTTTGAAAAGTAGTTGGGCAGCTTGTAGTGAAGGGTTAGCACATCCCCATACAAAAGTAATTCGTCCTATTGTTTTTGACCCTGAATTATCCCACGGTCGAGATAATGTAGTATTGGCGCATTTGAATCATCGGTTGGTGCAAATGTGTTTACGTTTGTTAAGGGCGGAAGTGTGGTCAAAAGAGGGAAAAAAATCATTAAATCGAGTGACGGCGCGATTAGTTCCTAATTCAGTTTTAGAGACACCGGCGGTAATTGCTTATGGGAGATTGGTAATATTAGGAAGTGACCAACAGCGATTACATGAAGAAGTAATTACGGCGGGTGGTTTATTAAAGGAAGGTAAATTTAACCGCTTGGGTGTGAAGCAAATTGAAGCCGCATTATCGGCAGTTTTACCAGATTTAGCACCGGAAAAGATCAGAAAGACTTTAGAGAGTTTATGGAATAGTCATGCAGATTTATTAATGCAATCTTTGCAAGTGCGAATGCAAGATAAAACTAAGAGTTTACAGCGAGATTTAAGCAATCGGGCGGAAAAAGAAGCGGCGGATATTACTGCTATTTTAACAGAATTACAAAGGAGTATTGAACAAGAATTAAATGAACCGGAGATTAAGCAGTTGGAATTGTTTAATACGGCAGAAAAAGAACAGTTTGAGCGTAATATTAATAGTTTAAAGGTGAGATTGACACAAATTCCCGCAGAAGTTGAAAGGGAGGTTGCAGCAGTGAAAGCGCGGTTTACAAATCCTACACCTAGACTATTTCCGTTAGCGGTTATTTATTTAGTTCCGCAAAAGTTAGTGAAATAGGGAAAATAAGATCCCCGACTTCTTTTTTAATCTTGTAAATAAATCATTAATTAATGTTAGAAGTCGGGGATCTGGGTGGTTGTTTGAATCAGGATATCCAGGATTATAGGATTTTCAGGATGTTATTGATATATTTTTTGTGGGGTGTTTGGTAGTTTTTATTTTGTCAGAATCAGGATATCCAGTATTTGAGGATATACAGGATATTGTTTAGACAATAAATAAGAAAATTTCTCATAAAAATAGTCGGTTTTAACCGACTTTAGCTTTTAGACAGGGAATTTATTCCCTGGCTATTATAATGAGTTGACTATTAAGGTAAAAGTATTTTATAATGTCAACTATTCACAGACAATTTATCAAAAACATCCTGAAAATCCTTAAATCCTGGATATCCTGATTCTGACAAAATACTATCTATAAATAATAGATGATTGAACGCGGATAAACGCCGATAAACACGGATTTTTAACAGATAATTAATTTTCAATTGTTATCCCATCCTGTACATTCTTAAATCCTGGATATCCTGATTCTGACAAATTATTACCCAATTCCCAATCCCCATTCCCCAATTATGTCTACCGCCCGTCATCACGCTGAATGGTTATCTTTAGTTGAAGCTTCTGGTCCGTTTCTGAGTTTACCTGTACTTTTAAAGGCTTTTCCCACTGGTTTGGATGCCCATGATCCAGAACATTTAAAAATGTTACGGTTAGCTTATCAAGAATGGCAAGATAATCAAAATGGTGTGAAACCAGAGGTAGCAATTCATCGCGCTTGGGTAAATTTTGTTTTACAACAGACTTTAGAATTACCTGATGAAGTGCTATTAAAAGGGCAAAGTATCCCCACAGGTCTTTATGCTAATATTGCCCAACATGGTGAAACTTTACGTCCTGACTGGGTGGTAGTTGAACCTGCACCTCTGGGGGGAAAAGGAGGTGTGGGGAAAGTCCGGTTATTGGTGCAGATAGTCCCCGCTAACCAAAGTCTAGAAAAATCTTTAATTGATAAGCGTTGGAAAGCTAGTCCGGCTACAAGAATGATGGAGTTACTGCACGCTTGTAATGTGCGGTTGGGGTTGGTGACAAATGGCGAACATTGGATGTTAGTTAATGCACCCAGGGGAGAAACTGCTGGTTATATTTCTTGGTACAGTAGCCTGTGGTTAGAAGAACATATCACATTGCGGGCTTTTAAAAGTTTGTTGAGTGCTTACCGCTTTTTTAGTGTTGATAATTAGCAAATTTTAGAACAACTTTTAGCTGATAGTCTCACAGACCAACAGGAAGTTACAGACCAACTGGGGTATCAAGTCCGTAAGGCTGTGGAGGTGTTGGTACAAGCTTTAGACCGCATAGACCAAGATAGAAATCGGACTTTATTAACAGGAATTTCCGAAACTCAACTTTATCAAGCGGCGTTAACTATTATGATGCGGTTGGTATTCCTGTTTTCGGCTGAGGAACGGGGTTTGCTATTGTTGGGCGACCCGATTTATGATCTGTATTATGCGGTTTCGACGATTCGGGAACAGTTACAGCAAAAGGCAGATAAGGAAGGGGAGGAAATTTTAGAACGGCGTTATGATGCTTGGTGTCGGTTGTTGGCAACCTTTCGGGCGGTTTATGCTGGTGTAGATCATGATAGTTTAAAGTTACCGGCTTATGGTGGGAGTTTATTTAACCCCGATAGGTTTCCGTTTTTGGAAGGAAGGACGGAGGGGACAAGCTGGGAAACAAGTTCAGCCGCACCTATTCCCGTAAATAACCGGATTGTGTTGCATTTGTTGGAAGCGTTGCAGATATTACAAATTAAAGTCGCGGGAACTGTAGAACCACGCAGGTTATCTTTCCGGGCTTTGGATATTGAACAAATTGGTCATGTGTATGAAGGGTTACTTGACCATACGGCAGTTAGGGCGATCGCGCCGGTGTTGGGACTGGTGGGGACTAAGTATCAAGAACCGGAAATTGAGTTAGGGGAATTGGGAATTGGGAATGGGGAAAATTCAAGTCAAAAGTCAAAAGTCAAAAGTCAAAATGGGGAAGAAACCCCGGATAAAAAGCCTAAGCTGGAAGATAATCAGGATTTGATTAAATTTCTCAAAAAAGCTACTGGCAGGTCAGAGACGGCTTTAAAAAAGGCTTTGCAGGTGGAATTGACAAGCTATGAGGAACAACGTTTATTAACTGCTTGTAATAATGATCTGGATTTGTTTAACCAGGTGCGTCCTTTGGCGGGGTTGGTGCGGTTGGATACTTTGGGTTATCCGGTGGTGATTCCTGCTGGTAGTGTGTATGTGACTCAGGGGACTGATAGAAGGGAAACGGGAACTCACTACACACCCCGGAATTTAACTGAGGAAATTGTCAAGTACACTTTAGAACCTTTGGTATATGAGGGTGTAGCGGAGGGGAAACCGCAGCAGGAATGGCGACTTAAATCTGCGGCTGAGTTATTACAGTTGAAAATATGCGATATGGCTATG
>JBAXRM010000014.1:0-47328 GCA_037131225.1 Nostocales cyanobacterium ELA583
CTCTTAATCCTGAAAATCCTTAAATCCTGGACATCCTGATTCAGACAATTTTCCGGATTAGTAATGGGAAACTAACTCTTAATCGGTGAAAATCCTTAAATCCTGTAAATCCTGATATGGCTTGCGCCACGCTACGCTATCAGACAATTTCTTTTATTGTCTAATCAAAGCCAAATACTCATCATGAAAATAACGCAAAGTGCTAAAAACAGGATTGGGTGCAGACTGTCCTAAACCACATAAACTAGTGTGTTTTACCATATCGCCAAGTTCCTCCAACAAATCCAAATCTGCTAATAAACCTTCTCCTTTACTAATCTTTGTTAATAAACCGTGTAATTGCACAGTTCCCACTCGACAAGGAATGCACTTACCGCAAGATTCTTCCATGCAGAATTCCATGAAAAAACGGGCGACATCTACCATATTCGTGGTTTGATCCATAACAATCATTCCACCAGAACCCATCATTGAACCCAAGGCGGTTAAGGATTCATAATCTACAGGTGTAGCAAAAGCCGAGGCAGGAATACATCCCCCCGAAGGACCACCAGTTTGTACTGCTTTAGCCATACCACCGTCGGGAACACCTCCTCCCATCTCTTCCACAATTTCTTGTAAAGATGTTCCCATTGGTACTTCTATTAATCCCGTATTGCGGATTTTTCCCGCTAATGCAAATACTTTTGTGCCTTTACTTTTACCAATGCCGATATTGGCAAACCAATCAGCACCTTTACGGATAATCGGTGCGATATTGGCAAAGGTTTCCACGTTGTTAATTAAGGTCGGATAGCCCCATAAACCGGACTCAGCAGGGTATGGTGGGCGGGGATGAGGAATACCACGTTTACCTTCAATAGAAGCCATTAAAGCCGTTTCTTCACCGCAGACATAAGCACCTGCACCGATACGAATTTCAACTTTAAAATCAAAGGGAGAGTCAAAGATTTTTGAACCTAAAAGTCCTAAGTGTTGAGCTTGATGAATTGCCGTTTCTAGTCGTTTAATAGCAATGGGATATTCGGCTCTAACATAAATATAACCTTGATTTGCACCGATAGAATAGGCAGCGATCGCCATTCCTTCCAAAACCCGATGAGGATCACTTTCTAATACACTGCGATCCATAAATGCACCAGGATCACCTTCATCAGCATTACAAATAACAAACTTTTTCTCCCCTGGGGATTTTGCTACTGTTCCCCATTTTAAACCAGTGGGATAACCAGCACCACCGCGCCCCCGCAACCCGCTTTTAGTAATGGTTTCCACTACCTGACTGGGTTTCATTTCCCGTAACACTTCGTAAAGAGCTTGATAACCATCAGCCGCAATGTAAGCTTGAATGCGTTCGGGGTCAATTTTACCACTGTTTTCTAGAACAATTGGCAATTGACGGCTAAAAAATGGCTGATTTAAATCACCTTGTTGTAAATTTGGGACTTCTCCATTTACACCCATAATAATTTCTGCTGTATTCTCTGGGGTAACTTTTTGATACAACTTAGATGCGGCCGGATTTTCCAAGTTTTCCACCTGTACTAATGTTCCTTGACAACAGAGACGCATACAACCGACACCAGAAACTTGCATAGTATCTTGTAACCCCGCAGCTTTTACAGATATTTCTAAATTATCTTTAACAGCTTGGGAATTAGAAGACAGACAACCCGCCGCAGTACAACAGCGAATTTGTATAGATTTCTGTTGAGAACGTTCTTTTTGACCAATTTCTAATAATTCATTTAGTTCCATTTTGTCACCATTCTCCCACTTTTTCACAAACTAACTCCGGGGTTTGATGACCTAAAACAGCACCATCAAACACTACCGCAGGGGCAATTCCACAAGCACCCAAACATCTAGCTGTCATCAAGGAAATTTGACCATTGAGGGTAGTTTCCCCTGCGTGAATTTGCGTAAATTGTTCTAATTTGGTTAAGATATTTTGAGAGCCTTTGACATAACAAGCAGTACCCGTACATACCACACAGTTATGAACCCCTTTAGGTGCAAGGGAAAACAAATGATAAAAAGTTGCTACGCCATAAACCTGACTAGGTGGTAATTTCAGGCTATGGGAAATGTAAAGTAATAAATCCAGTTCTAAATAACCAAATAGTTCGGAAGCCCGATGAAGAATTTCAATAAGTGCATCTTGTTGATATTGATGACGCTTAATAGTTGCGTCCAACATCTTTAAACGCTTGTCTCCACTGGGATGAGTTGAAGAAGGTGGAATTGATGTTTTCATATTTTTTCCACTTAATAGAGATTAGTAATTGGTAAATATTTTTACCAATTACTTTTTGACTTAGTTAATAAAAGTAGTAGTTTTTGGAGTAACATCTGCTGCTTTAGAACTAACAGGAAGATGGACAATCTGCACTGAACAAGGGGCATGATGTAAAACATAGTTACTTTCACTACCCAGAAAGACTTCCGCTAGTCCAGAACGTCCCCGTCGTCCCATAATAATTAGGTCAGCATTCCAAAATTTTGCTAATTCACAAATCATTCTGCCTGGACTACCAGTATTTTGCGTAAATTCCGTGTTAACCCCAGATGTATTGGCCTGGGCGCTAAATGACTGTAACATCTGCAAACCTTCATTTTTAAATTTTTCCCAATGCTCTTGGTATAATTTAAAACTTTGCTCATTAAAACCGGGATAGTAGTCAATATTGGGGAAAATCAGGGCTTCAGGGCTACCATCTTCTTCCTGGCATAACACGTGCAGCAACATTAAATTTGCAGACGTTAACTTTGCTAAAGATAAAGCTTGTTCAAAAACTTTGATACTCATTTCTGAACGATCTAATGCAACTAAAATTCTGTTAAACATATATACCTCTATGTTACCTTGCCAATTACTGATAATTACTATATCCTGTTTTTAGGTTGATACTTACACTTGTACACAGAAAATTTGAGGACCTTGTGAGCATAGATTTTTAAGGTTTGATATTCACTTTAGACAAAAAAGAGTAAAATTACATCTCAATGAGGATAGATTAACAAATATTTATAATATTTATGAGAATCTATTTCTCCGTGCCAATAATGTGTAAATCTATTTTTTGATCTCTGATTAACTCTAGCAATTGTTGGGTAAAAGAGCGTTTAAAAAATCTTTTCCATCGAGGTTGCTGACTTTCACCAATAACTATCTGGGTGATATGATGATTTGCAGCGACTTGGGCAATTGTTTTAGGAACACTGTTACTTTTAACATGAATAAATTCACCAGCAAATTCTTTGCAAAGTTTTTCACAAGTATCAATATGCAAACTTTCTGCTTTACTCAAAAAACGTTCAGGATCTGCGATGAATACAGTATACAACCTAGCATTCATATAATTTGCAAGTCGCGCTCCACGACGTAATAATTGAATTGAGTTTGGATAAGTAGATACACACACTAAAACTCGTTCATGGACATTACAAATTTGCCCAGCCGAGATGGATGTATTTGCTTCTTCTTCAACGGTATCAGCTACTTCTCTTAATGCTAATTCCCGCAAAGCAATGAGGTTGCGACGCTGAAAAAAGTTTTCTAAAGATTGCTCAATTTTATTAGCAGCATAAATTTTCCCTTCCCGTAGACGTTCTTCCAAAGTTTCTGGAGTGACATCAATTACAACCACAGCATTAGCTTCATCTAGAAGAATATCTGGAATGCGTTCTCGCACTACAACACCCGTAATTTTCGCTACTAAATCATTCAAACTTTCTAAATGTTGAATGTTAACAGTAGAGTAAACATCTATGCCAGATGCTAATATTAATTCTACGTCTTGATAGCGTTTTTCTCGAAGTGAACCAGGGATATTTGTATGCGCTAATTCATCAACTAAAACCAGTTGGGGAGAGCGCGACAAAATCGCATCTGTATCCATTTCTTCGAGGTTAATATTCTTATGAAGAATGACTTTCCTAGGAATTATCTCCAATTCTAAAGCTTTTAAAGCGGTGTCTTTACGTCCATGAGTTTCTAAAAAGCCAATGACAACATCAATACCATCTTGTTTAAGTTGGTGTGCTTCCTCTAGCATTCTATAGGTTTTACCCACACCAGGTGCCATACCAATGAAAATTTTATGCTTTCCACGTTTGGCTGTGCGAATATAAGAACTATCAGGAGATGGAGTATTGGGAGGGAACATAAATGTTTAAATTCTCAATGTTTCAAGTTTAAGTGAGCAAGAAATTGTAAAAATGTTAGAGTTACCTTTAAAGGTCGTTCAAGAGGTGAAGGTCTAAATTTGGGATATTAAATCTACTAAATATCTAAGAGGATGTTTTAAAAGTTTTCAAGGTATAAATTAACCCCTCTCCAAACCTCTCCCCTATAAGGAGAGAGGCTTTAAAATCCCCATTCCCTTGTAGGGAAGGGGGGTAGGGGGGTTAGGTTTTTGGAGATTATTGGTTTTATTTAATACTTTTCAAACACCCTCTAAAATAAGGAAATCGTGCGTTACGCTATTGCTAACGCACCCTACGAATAGATTATTTTTCAAAAATAGTCAATACCACAAACCCTAATAAGTTATAATGACCTACACAAGTTAAACCAGCATTATTACCCATTTCTTCTCTTTGTTTTTGGCTATAAAATCTAATTCCTGTAGGAGAATGGGGCATAATTTGACATGATGATGAGTTATTAAAAGTAATGTCTACTAAATAAAACTTACCACCAAGAGAAAGTACCCTTGCTACTTCATTTAAAACCTGTTCTGGTTGAGGATAATGTAAAAAGCTGATAGTATTAAAAACCGCATCAAATTGTCCCTCAGCAAAGGGAAGATTTTCCGCATTACCTTCAATATAAATTAACCGGGGACGGTGGCGATTCTTTTGTCTCGCTACCCGTAACATTTGGGGTGATAAATCCAATCCTGTTCCTCGTATTTCAGGAAACTCAGTTGCTAATCTGTTTAATAATCTGCCTGTTCCACAACCTAAATCAAGGACATTTGCATTTGGTGATAATTCAATTTGTGAAAGTAATCTTTTATGGATTGCTTGGTAAATAAAAGAAGGAAATGCCCAATCATAACTATTTGCCCAACGGTCGAATAGTTCCTTTTTATTATTGATAAAGTTGTTAATCATGGCTGGTATATTATTGCATTTATTTTATTATAACTAAAAAATAGATCCCCGACTTCCTAAAGAAATCAGAGATCTGGTAATCTATGAATTATAACCAATCTCTATAAGCGGAAATTTCATTCACTCCAATTTCAAAAGGTGATCCTTTTCCAAAAGGAGGATAAACTCGAATTTTGGCATTTTTAGTAAATCTTTCCAGTCTATTTCCCAATTGGGGAATATTGCTGACTATATGCCAATAAGCAACTATATCGGGACAGTCTACAATTAACATCAAAGTCGTGTTATTTGTAGTCATGTACCACTGACAATTAGATAATAATACTTGAGTAATGCGATCGCACGCATAAAAGAAGCATTTACCAATAGACTGTTCTAACTCCAAATGCAGTATTCCATCCTCTTTTGTTACCTTAATAGGAGGTAAATCATCGGGAGGAAGCAAAGAAAGTTTAGACATAATTCCGCACCTCTTGATTGTAGCGTTGCAAACTTTCTCGATTTTTTTGCAAAGAAAAAGATGAGGGTTTTAACGCTAATGTGCTGAGATTTAATTCGTCCTGAAATTTCTTGATTTTGTCACGACAACTGTTAACATCACCGATAATTGAATTCTCAAACAAATAGTCTTCATCAAAACAAATATTTGTCCGATCAAATGCTGGTTGTTGAGGACTTTTCTGCATTACTTGAGTTGAGTTAGCAGTCATTTCTTTGCTGAAGTGACGAATAAAAGGTAATGCCTCCTTCACCGCTTCATCATGAGTTTTACCCACAAAAAAGAACCGCGCTAACAGAAACTTATCTGCACCACTGGAATTAAATTCCCGATATTTATTGACTGTCTTCTGCAATCTTTCCAGGGAAAAAGGCGGACCACCCATTAAGCCAAAGGAATTTTTAGCAGCGAATTCAATTGCATCATTGTCACCACTAGCAACATATATGGGAATTGGTTTTTGCAATGGTTGGGGATGAATTGTGAGATTTTCGCATTGATAATATTCACCATTAAATGATACGTCAGTCTCATATAAAAGCTTTTGAATCAATGCGACTGACTCTAACATTCTGGTGCGAGATTCCTGGGTTGTGACACCAAAATGTTTATTTTGCTGGGGAAATGGACCACCTTTAGCCACTCCAAAAGCCAGCCTCCCACTACAAAGATTATCCAAAGTAGCAATATCTTCAGCAACGCGAATTGGTTGATGAAACGGCAATAATACAGCCGCAGTTCCTAGCCGAATTTGGCAAGTAACACCTGCCAAATGTGCTAACAACAGCAGAATTGAAGGACTGAGATTGAACTCATTAAAATGATGTTCAGTTACCCAAGCTTCTTCAAAACCTAAACTTTCAGCTTCTTTGACCAATAAAACTTGCTCAAAGATAGTGCGTCTAGCATCTAGGTGATGATTTTCGTAATTACAGAAAAGTCCTGTTTTCATTATTGACCAAATATTAGATTAGGCTGCCAGTAATTGCAACTCCAACCATAATCGAGGTTCAGACTGCTTTAACTTCGACATAGGGTCACGTAGCAATCGTTTGGCATTGAAACAAACTACTTGAATTAGCCCCATATTTTCGGCTAATTCTCTGAGGATTTCTTTTTTAGCTTGAATACAGGGCATTATGTCTTCTCGACAATAAATTCCTATATATTGAAACCGTTTTGCAGGTCGCCCCCAAAAGGAAGTGATAACTTTCACATGGCAGCCTTCTAAAAGTTCTCCCAGGGTTGGGTAATAGTCGTTTACGACTCGGATAAATTCTTGGGCTAGGATCTCTTCAGTAATCATCTGACTGATTTTTCTGTAGCGTCCATAACTCTATTTAGTATAACATATAATTGTTAGTTAAGCTTGACAAAATTTATAAAAAATTAAATAGATATCCCCAACTTCTTCAAGAAGTCAGGGATCTAAAATATCTAAAGATTTCAACTATCGAGAATTACGTTCTGCTACTAAGACATCAGCAATAATATCTGGTAAACTTTTCAAATCGGTATATCCTTCTGCACCAGAAATTGGCGAAATAAAAGTGTAGTTGGGGTCACAAACTCCTGTGTCATAAACCTGCATAAACCATCTATCAGGTAATCCCTCTACACCCAATTCTACAATGTACCAACTCTCACCCGTTAACCGAGAATTAATAATCGTAAACCAATCTCTATAATCATCAGCAATATTCCAATCTGCCAAGAGAAATTCCAATGATATTTTTCCGGCATCAGTTGAAGTCAATAGCATTATTACTCCTGAGTGACAACTTGATTAGAAACTTCAGGATATAAACCTAATTCTTTTGCTAATTGTTTAGCAACAAAAAATAAAAATTGCGCTCCATCTTGATTACCTTGATGAGCAAACATTGTCGCTACTTGTAACATTGACTGCACTAAACCTGAATCAATTAATTCTGGTTTCGCTTCCAAAACATCTGGTTCTTGACCATTAGGACATTGAAGCAGTTCATCAATTAAATTAAAATACTGTGTTTGGCGTTCGTCTGTCATGATAATTTAGTTTATGGTGAATGATTAAGTTGCAAAATTACTGTTCGATGCTTTGTTGCCACATTTTTTCCAACATGGCAATGTGTTCTTTTAATACAGCAGCCCGGTAGACAAGATATCTGTCATAAGCGATAATTCCTACACCAATACAAATTGGTATCACTAAAAATAACCATTGCAAAATTGTCACTAATTTATATTTTTTTGCAGCAATTTTTAATTGATGTAGAAAATTATTGTCAGACGATTTAACCTTGACTAAAAATGGCTGAGTATTGATGATTTTTGTTTGGGGAACTAATTGAGGAGATGCTATATTTATTTTCGGCAATTCACAGGATAAATTCTGTGTTTTAACGAACTCTCTATGTTGTCCCCAAACTATAGTAAATACTGCAACCCCTGGAGAAATCAATGCTAAAGTAACCAAACTTACCGTAAGCACTTTTAAAAGTTTGACTTTCATGTTTATTCTCCCTTACCAGGTCTTAATTACCTAGAAAGAAAATTTCTTTTAGTAGGTTTATTTCTTACACCTTGTTTAATTCAAAATATGCTTATCAAAATTTACACTTTTTACTTCTCTTATATAGGAGGTAAGAAGTCCCCCCTGATTCGTCAGACTTTCATCTTAGGAACTTCGGGGGGTAGAGGGGAATCTCTGCGTAAATCCTATATCGTTTATATCAGTTGCCTTTTTAGTCCCAACTTTAAGTGAGTAGAATTAATATTATTAAGATGATTGCGATCGCACTCATAGCCTGTTATCCTTATTTAGCAAGCATTATAAAAAATCTTTGGTGTAGGGGTACTAGTATTTTTCGAGTGGGGTACTAGCATTTTTGAGGGAGGGAACGGGGTATTTTGTACTCAAAGCCAAATCAAGATAGGCTATTGCTTTGAGATATTTTACTGGCAAAATTCACAAGTACAAACTGTACTCAAATCATAGCATTTCATCACAAATATAGACCTAAGATATCTTGAATAACTCAAAAACAAAATTAAGATATTCTAAAAAAAGTATAATCACTTAAATTTAAGCTGGTAATTGGTAATTGGTAATTGGTAATTGGTGATCAAATTCTTGTTTTTATCCTGTTCATCCTTTAATCGGTGGATATCCTGATATGGCTTGCGCCACGCTACGCTATCAGACAATTTCCTTAACGATTATGCTAAAATGACTATGGCTGATATGAAAACTCACTAAGATAAATACTCAACCAAAATAGATTAATATATAAATTTTAGAGGTTAATAAATGCGAATTGCTAAAGACGTAACAGAACTTATTGGCAAAACTCCATTAATTCAGTTGAATAAAATTCCCCAAGCCGAGGGAGTGGTCGCCAGAATAGTTGTCAAACTAGAAAGCATGAATCCTGCTTCCTCTGTAAAAGACAGAATTGGCGTGAGTATGATTCTTTCCGCTGAAGCAGAAGGTTTAATTTCCCCAGGAAAAACTATTTTAGTCGAACCAACTTCTGGGAATACAGGTATCGCCTTAGCAATGGTAGCAGCCGCCCGTGGTTACAAATTAATCTTAACCATGCCCGAAACCATGAGTCAAGAAAGACGCGCCATGTTGAGGGCTTATGGTGCCAGTTTGGAATTAACACCTGGAACTCAAGGAATGAGAGGTGCAATTAACAAAGCAGAGGAAATTGTAGCTAATACTCCCAATGCTTTTATGTTACAACAATTTGCCAACCCAGCTAACCCGAAAATTCACCGAGAAACCACTGCTGAGGAAATTTGGGCAGATACAGACGGAGAAGTTGATATCTTAATTGCTGGGGTAGGAACCGGTGGCACAATTACCGGAATTGCGGAAGTTATTAAACAACGCAAACCAAGTTTTCAAGTTATTGCTGTAGAACCTAAAAACAGTCCAATTCTATCAGGTGGTAAACCCGGTTCTCACAAAATTCAAGGTATTGGTGCGGGATTTATTCCTGATGTTTTGCGTCAAGATTTAATTGATGAAATAATTCAAGTTGACGACACAGAAGCAATAGAATATGGACGGAGATTAGCCAGAGAAGAAGGGTTATTATCAGGAATATCTTCTGGTGCGGCTTTAGCTGCTGCTATTGTTGTGGGTAAACGTCCAGAAAATGCAGGTAAATTAATAGTCATGATTCAACCTTCCTTTGGTGAACGCTATTTAAGTACCGCATTATTTCAAGACTTAATGAGTTAAACATTCCGTAGGTTGGGTTAAGCGACAGCGCAACCCAACAAAATTCTTGTCTGATAGCGTAGCGTGGCGTAGCCATATCAGGATTTATGGTTACTGAGCGAAGTCGAAGTACAGGATTTAAGGATTTATAGGATGTTGATTTATTTGATAAAATAACTTATAATTATCTATTTTTTTTTTGATATTTAATTATATTAATCATTTTGGATTATTTAAGTATTCGCTGATAATTTCTAAAATTACTTGTTCAATATCTGGAATTTTAGATTGGAGAATTTTATCTTTAATATGTTTATGATCTATATAACCCAAATCAGGCTTATGCTTTGCGTTGTCATAACGAAATATTAAGTTATTTTCATGGTCTTGATAATGGAATGAATAGGAAAGCTTTTCAATAGATTCTTATAGGTCAATATATTCTTTAAAAAATAGACATGAACCTTGCAAAAATTCTAAATTACCTTGGATAAAACCTACATAATTGGATCTGGAATCAACAGAAAAGCTAAATGATAAAATCCATCCTTCATTCACATATTTTTGAATAACAGTAACAATATTAGCTTGGTAATTGTTGAGTAACATATTCAATTGCTTCTAACTTTTGTAGAGAATTAGTTAATTTTTGTTTAATTTTTATCTCTCCAGCCCAACTTACATATTCTTCGTCACCACCTGTAAGGTCTTCTGCTGTCCAATTGGCAAAAAATAACTCTGACGAAACTTGATATTTTGCTTCAAATTCCATGAGTAATTTATTAGTTTTTTCTAGTGAACGTTTTAAGTTTTTAATTTCGGATTCAATAGCTGACCGCACTAGGTTTTGGACAATTTCAATATCGGGAGAATCGGATTTAATTTGTAGTTGCAACATGAGTTTGACCTCAAATATAAAGACTATACCAAGTTTACTATTTGTAGTTCTTGTAGGTTGGGTTAAGCGACAGCGCAACCCAACAAAATTCCGTAAATGTTGTTTTACATAAGAGGGTGTTTGAAAAGTATTAAATAAAACCAATAATCTCCAAAAACCTAACCCCCCCACCCCCTTCCCTACGTTAGCGCAGCGTGCCGAAGGCTGGGAAGGGGGTTTTCAAAGCCTCACCCCGCTTCGGGGAGAGGTTTGGAGAGGGTTTAATTTATACCTTGAAAACTTTTAAAACATCCTCTAAAGGTAGAGCCATATTTATTGATTATAGCACGTTTTACTCTAAATAATATCCCCGATTTATAATGTCAATTGATTATTTATTAAAAATAGAAAAAAGAAGACATGGATATTGATTCAAAACTTCATTAATCTATGGGAAAACCGGGAATAATTTTATCAATTTCCTGCATTAATCGTAAAGTTTCCGTTAAAGCAATGACAATTTTTTGATACTGGTTAATTTCTTCAATAGATAATTTTCTATTGGCGTTTTTTCGGTCTTTTAACCATTTATCTAATACTTGATATCCACCAATTTTAAATTCCCAAATATGTGAGGGAATATCTGTAAAATAGCTTTCTTTATTGATATACACTCTTTGCAATTCGGAATTATAGGTAACTTCACTAACTTGATTATTTCCTATGGTTTGGTATGTTGTGGTGAATATATTGAGTATATCTGATTTCATTAAATGTAAATTAACTAATTCTTCTCCTTTGATAGCCAATTCATGAAAGAGTTTTTGATTACTTGTTAAAGGAAGACGAGGAAAATCTATTTTCAGAAATTCAGCGTATCTAGTGCGATAAGTGGGACTATGAAAGATAGCATAAGCATAGTAAAATATTTCTTCTGGTGTGGGTATTTTACCAAGTTTTTCTTTGATAGTTTTTAAGAATTTTGGGGATAAGTTTGGGGTTCTTTCTATGAAAAGATTTGTTTGCTTATTTTCTGTATTTGGATAAGTGTAAAGAGGGAAAACATAAGTTGCTTCTCTACTTTTTAAGGATACAGTACAATGTTCTGTTAAAATTTCTGAACAAAATATATGGTGAAATCCAGGTTCAACTTGTTGACGACAGGAAAGTAAAGCAATATTATTACCCTTTAATAAATGTCCCATTAATTCTTTTCGACTATCTCCTCTTTCAATAATTTTAGGATTATAATAAACCCAACGATTATCAAATGGTCTATAAGCATATAGTAATAATTTTGATTTAATTTCATTTTCTTTGATATCTAACTTAGCTTTTTCTAAAGTCCAATATTCTGTATCTTTGATATTATACTTCTGCTTTAATTCTTCTAAGTTAGTATTTATGGCAATATCGCTAAACCGATTTATGAGGTTTTCTCTATCATAGTCAACACATACATTATCCCTTCTAGTTTTCACACCCGCAGCGTGGAGTGGAAATATATCTGTAATACTTAACTCTCTTTGATATTCATCTTCATAATCAAGATTTTTTGGTGCAAAAAAGTAATTAGGTTCAGTTGGTTGTAACTCTATCCAATTAACATTATCTAAACTTGCAGATTCTAAAAACTTATATTTATCCTCACGTCTTCCCCACAGATCATAATATAACACCTTAGCCATTTCTTTAATTCCATCTTTGGATTTATAAGCGGTAGAAAAATAATCAGGTTCGCTTTTTTCGCGCACAGCAATTAAAATAGATACACCTTGTTGAATATCAAAAACATTTTGATCAACATTTCCATCTGGTGTAGTTTCTTTTAATAAAGAATTACCATGCAAATCCATAATATATAACGTATCAAAATACTTTAATAATTCTTCTCTCATACCTCGATGAATTAAACCATTAAGATAGGAATGATTAGTAATAAAACCAATGATACCATAACCTTTAGGTGTTTTTTGAATTTGATCTTGAGCAAAACGAATAAATTTAATATAATCATCATCTAAAGGTTGAATATTCTTTTCTTTTTCTAACCTAACTCTACCTTTATATAATTCTAAAAGTTCCCCAATGTGGGTTAATTCGGTAATGGTTTTACCTGCTTTCCCTGTTTTATAAATCCGGTTCCAAACTAAACCAGTATATTCAACATCTGCTAAATATCTTTCATCTTGATTTAAAACTCTTTTGCGTTTACTAGCATTTTGAGAACTGACA
The DNA here is from genome assembly GCA_037131225.1 of Nostocales cyanobacterium ELA583. Lineage (GTDB taxonomy): Bacteria > Cyanobacteriota > Cyanobacteriia > Cyanobacteriales > Nostocaceae > Dolichospermum. The sequence continues at coordinate 12,946 of JBAXRM010000014.1, forward strand.
GAATAAGGAGGATTTCCTAATACCACAGCAACAGAAATTTCTTTTTTAACTTTTGCTGCTTGACTGGATTCTTCGGCAATTATTTGCGTGATACCAGGAATTAAATCACCTTCTTTGATTCCTTCTTCCAGCGCATTAGTTAAATAAACTTTTAATCTTTCTTCCGGTTGAAATTTATAACCTACATATCCTAATAATAAACCTAATTTTAAATGTGCTATAGTATAAGGAGTCATTAATAACTCAAAACCGAATAAACGGTTTAATAGGTTCATATCTCTTAAAAAAGTGTTCCATTGCCGAACATCATATCTCTTAGCATTATCACGAATTCGCTTGATGACTGCATATAAAAATGTTCCTGTACCTGTTGCTGGATCAAGGATGTTTACTCTACGATTTCCTAAACCATTTTGTAAATCAAAAACTTGATCTAAAATATCATCAACAGCACGAACAATAAAATTAACTACAGGTTCAGGAGTATAATAAACACCACGACTTTTTCTTAATGAAGGTTCATAAGCAGCCAAAAATGTTTCATAAAAGTGAATAACTGGGTCTTGGGTGCGGGTTTCTTGACCAAATTTTTCTAAAATGTTGGTCATGTCTATTGTGTTAAATAAGTCTATTAAATTTTCAATTGATTTATGAATTTTACTAACGCTATCAGTTCCTAAAGCCAAATCAAATAAACCTTTTAAGAAAGGGATTCTATCACTGATATAAATACTTGCTATTATCCGGTCAAATGGAAATTGTCCGGGGTTTTGTGCGTGACCGATTTTTGCAGTAAATAACCCATAAGCAATAGTTTGGGCGTACATATCCGCAAATTTATCATTATCTATATCTAAAAGTAGTAGTTTCTTAAATGTTTCTTTTAATTGGTTTAATTCTTCTATTGTGGTTTCTATTTCTAAAGATGATTGAATAGCATTTCTAATTGCTTTGGTATAAGCTGCCATTTCTTTAGCCAAATCATAATAGTTATTAATATCTTTGGCTTTTTGATTCAGAAATGATTGTAGTAATTCTCTCATAGGCTGTAAATCATCAACCAGAATAATTTCACCTTCTTCTAAATCAGCTAATTTAGCAGTTTTTTCACATTCTCCGTCTACATACCACTGAAATTCTAGATAATTAGTTAAAATCAAGTTATAACCAATATTTGATTCTAAATAACGTTTAAGTTGTGGAGTTTTTCCAATTTTACTTAAGTCAATATTAATATCCTTAGCTTCTATATATCCCAAAATTCGATCATTTTTTCTGATAGTTAAATCAGGGATTCCTGCTTGGTTGCCTTTTTCTTCAATTCTGGCATTAACACCAATCATTAAACCCTCAATTAGACGTTGTAGGCTGGGGTAATGACTGCGTTCTCCACCGCGTTTAATATTTTCTTGCAAGTCTTGAATGTAGTTGTTAAAATCAGACATAATCCCTGGGAAATTAATAAATAATTTTCCTTTGAGGATAGCATATATTTTTAAATATTAATAAGTAGTTTTGCATAATTAAATATAAAACCTCTCTCCAAACCTCTCCCTTAGTAAGGGAGAGGCTTTGACTCCCCCTTCCCTCGCAGGGAAGGGGGTTGGGGGGTTAGGTTTATATTACATTTAGCAAAGATTTCCGACTTCTTTAAGAAGTCGGGGATCTAAAATTTAAAATTTATCTAAAATCTAGACTTTTATATAAACGTTATCATGTTTAACCTTGACTTCAATACTATGAAGTGAAATATCTGGAACTGTTAAACATTCACCCGTCTTTAAATCATATTGAAATTCATGTGCAGAACAAGTAATAATTCCTTTATCTACTCTACCTTTATCTAAAGGAAATCCTAAATGAGAACAAGAATTTTGATAACAGCTAATATTATCACCTTGTTTCCACAAAATGACATCATGATTATTAACTCTAACTGCTAAAATGCAATGTTCAATTATTTGATCTAATGTTACTGCTTTTACCCAATGGAAATCTGTAGAGTTAGGAGTAGAACTAGTAGAAGAATTATGTTTAACAGCAACTACTTTAGTAATTTCTGGACAATGTTTTTTAATTGCTTGTTCAACTCCTTGAGTTAAAGTCAATGTAGAAGTAGCACAATTACTACAACTACCAATTAATTTAACTTCAACTGTATCAGGTAGTTTAATTGCGACTAATTCTATATCCCCTTGATGACTTTGTAAACTAGGACGAACCTCTGCTAATGCTGTTTCTATTCGTTCTGATAATGGAGGTTTAACTAAGTCGTGATATAATAAAACTGCATAAACAATTTCATCATCTACAGCTTGACGTAAAGCTGATATATTTTCTTTTTTAAGACTTTTAATTAAATTAGTTAATGCTGCTTTATGGAGAGATTCAATTGCAGTTTTCAACCCTACAGCTACACATCGTTGACTTTCATCCCAGTTAGCAATAATTGCTTCAAAACGATTAATATCTGTAATCAATTCTTCAAGATTATTCATTATTTATTTATTTACTTGATTATAGGGTTAATAAATTGCACGTAATACAATTAGGGCGCAGGCCCTGCGCCCCTACGAATTGATTATTAATAACTCATTTCATTCTAAAGTCTTGCAGCAAAAAAGGCATAATTGCACCTGTGGTTAAACTAGCTACAGTAATAGGAATACAAAGAGGAAGTGATGCTTGTGCTAGTAATACTAATATAACTGTGCCAATACTACTAGCAATAATAGTTTGACGCAGAAAATATATAGGGTCACGGAATAGTTTACCCTTGAAAAATAACTGAATAGAAAACCAACTTAGTTCTAACATATATACTCCTAATGATTGGCTAAGATATTAAGGATAAATAATCCTAAAATTACCGCAGGAATAACTCCTGCTGGTGCGAATAAACTACCAATTATGGCGGAAAATTGATATCCTATATCTTTACCTGCAAGGATTATTCCCCCAATTGCACCACCAATCATTGATAAAATTGCAGCAATGATTAACCAAATAAATCCTGTGGTCAGATTTAATTCTGTATTCAAACTATGCAGAAATTTGATGATTTCTGGAACATGAACTAAATCGAACATAGCTATTCTCCTATTTAGGGTTTAATTTAATAATTCAAATGCTTCGATTTCTGCATCTAAATCTCGTAATGCTTGGGCTACTATTTCCACTTGTTCTAGTTGTTGATATTCTGTAAAAATCTGCCTAGCTTGCTGATAGTAGTCTCGCGCTTGGATAAGATTTTGGGGATTCCCTAATTCTGGTTGTTCGGGGTTGTCGGGTAAATTGAAGAGAACGTTAGCTTTGTTAGAAATTGTGTTTGCATATTCTAACGGTGTATCTTGGGAATTACGGACTTTTAAAGCTTCATTGTAAGCTAAAATAGCCCGTAAATTATTTTCCAAAGGATGGGAACTCACTAAATATTGTAAAGCATTTCCTAAGTTATTTTGCAACATTGCATATTCTCTAGGATGCTCAATTAGGTTAATATGTTTAAGAGCAGTTTCAAAGGACTGGACTGCTAAACCTTGACGGAATAATTCCCGTTCTGATGACATGGGCATAGAAAGATAGGCGATCGCTATGTTATTATATAAAATCGCATATTCTTGTGGATAATTCTCACAGGTAAACACCCGCAAAGCCTCATGATAAGCGTGAATACTCTCAGTTATCCGCGCTAAATTGTCAGGAACTAAAGACTGTAAAACCAACCCCAAATTCATCTGAGTTTCTGCAACTTCTTTCGATGTAGCAAATTGTTGTAAAATGGGCAAAGCTTCTTCATAATTTGCCCGCGCTTGTTGCAACAATTGGGAACCACCATCAGGAATCATCTGTAATGTCCCTGCTATCCCTACCTTAGCCCGTGCTTTCAGTAAAACATACTCCTCACCACACATCTGATATGCACGGCTAAATAGGTCAATTGCATTGTGTAAATCTTGGGCTGTTTTCGGCTTTTTTTGAAATCCTTGTGCCATTTCTATCAGCATTTGGATTTTTTCTGCTGTTGTGGCTGACTCGGAATCCATGGCTGTTAAAGCCGCTTTGACTGCTGAATCTGTAATACTAGATGTCATAATTGGTATACTCTAATCGGTTGCAAAATTGAGTTATCAGCTATTAATATCACAATATAAATTAAGCCTGTTTACACAGATTTAATTATTCTCAATAGATTCCCCTGACTAAAATTTTTATATCTCTATCAACAAGGAGATAATTTTTAATTTAATTAATACAATTTCTTCATTATAAAACAATTGCTTGAAAAAATATAGAGAGAAATTACTCATCTTGATGTGACAATATCTAGTCTAAATATTATTGTTTGTCAAGACTGTTAAAATTAAATAACATTTCTGGATATTCTAAAGGTAATACTTCTATAGTATAAGCCTTTAACCATTGTTGAAAAGAACGTCCACCTGCTTTAATATACTGATTTAGTTCTGGTAAACAACGGCTGCGATAAAAACCGCATAAAGGTTGCCAAATTTGATGATCTTGTACCAAAGCGGCTAGAGTATTTTCTGGAATTATATCTAATTTAGATATCCATTTTTGTAATATTTGTAGCCGTAAATTTGGTAAATCACAAGCTAATAACAGAACCCAATCAGTTTTCACTGCTGCTAAACCTTGCATAAAACCTACAAGTGGTCCATGTGTACGAGATTCATTTCCAGTTTCTCCAGGTAAAGGAATTTCTCGAATAAACTCACTTTTAGGTATTAGCAATTCTTGATATCGTTCTGGCCAGGGAGTTACTATATAAACTTTATCAGTACAAGCTTCAGCAATATTACAAATTAATTGCAACATGGGTACAGATTGAATGGGAATTAAAGCTTTATCTCTACCCATGCGAGTGCTTCTACCACCTGCTAAAATAATCGTAGTAATATGATATTGAGAATTAATATTCATAATATTTGTGTTTTATATTGATAATGGTGCGTTACGACTTGCGCCTAACACACCCTACTATATTTTTTCATAAATCATTTACAATAGTTAAATAAATCAAAAACTTATAAATAACAGCAATTTTATGACAGATTTTTTTGAATTTGAAGCAGATTTTGTTGATTCTTGGCGTTGTATTCCTATGCAATTGCGTTATAAACTTGATACTTGCGGTATTAAGCTAAAATTAGCAGAATGGAATCAAATGAATCAAGAATCACGTCAAAACTTAATGACATTACCTTGCGATACAGATAGTCAAATTCATGATTATAGGCATTATATTCAAGAGTTGATATTACAAATTACTGGTAAACCTGTAGCCGAATTACCAATTGAAACTTATCCAGCCTGGATAGATACTACCACCATTCCTAGCAGTATTCATGAAAAAGCCCAGGAAATAGGTGTGATTATCACGATTGAAGCATGGGCAAGCTTGACTAGCTTACAACGTTTTGCTTTGATTAAACTAAGTCGTCCTAGCCATGAAAATAAAAACTTTTTACCGGCGTTACAAGAATTTAATTTGTTGTCAAAATCCTAAATGCTGGTATATTGCTATAGATGATACTTTTTCAGTTGTTGGTAAAATAAGATGATTAAACTCGACCAGTTTTTAAAGTTTTTAGGTATGGCCTCTACCGGAGGTCAAGCTAAATGGATGATTGTTGATGGTGAAGTCGAAGTTAATGGGATAGTTGAAACACGCAGAGGGCGGAAATTAGTAGATGATGATTTGGTGACAATCGGTGGACAAACTTTTCAGGTTGGGGAAATAATATCAAAATCGGCTGATTAATGATCATGCTGATGTTTAGGTAGAAATTGGGCAATCTTGTTACCATAAAGTCTAATTATGCTAATTCTTAAGTTTTAATTAAAAAAAGTTAATTGCTTTCAATAACACCTTAATTTAAAATAATAGATATTGATCAATATGTTATTCTCTACAAGTAAATCCTCCACAAAACTCTTCAACTGTGCATTGTCAACATATATAGAAAGACATAGCTAATGACTAATGTACTCTGGCTACAAGGTGGTGCTTGTTCGGGTAACACCATGTCATTTCTTAATGCCGAAGAACCAACAGCTTGCGATTTAATAGCTGATTTCGGGATTAAGATTCTTTGGCATCCTTCCTTGGGTGTAGAATTAGGTGACGATGTACAAACCCTGTTATGGGACTGTATTTCCGGGAAAACTCCTCTGGATATTTTGGTATTTGAAGGTAGCGTAGTTAACGCCCCCAATGGTACAGGAGAATGGAACCGGTTTGCAGACCGTCCCATGAAAGATTGGTTAGACGATTTAGCCAAAGTTGCGAAATTTATTGTCGCAGTGGGAGACTGTGCAACTTGGGGAGGAATTCCCGCAATGTCACCCAACCCCAGCGACTCCAAAGGACTGCAATTTCTCAAACGAGAAGAAGGCGGTTTTTTAGGTAAAGATTTTGTCAGTCAAGCCGGCTTACCCGTAATTAATATTCCTGGTTGTCCCGCACACCCCGACTGGATAACGCAGATATTAGTCGCTATTGCTACCGGACGTATAGCTGATATCGCCTTAGACGACTTACACCGTCCCCAAACCTTCTTCAACACCTACACCCAAACCGGTTGTACCCGCAACATTCACTTTGCCTACAAAGCCACAACCGCCGAATTTGGACAACGCAAAGGTTGTCTATTTTACGACTTAGGTTGTCGTGGCCCCATGACCCATTCTTCCTGCAACCGCATACTCTGGAATCGCGTCTCCTCCAAAACCCGCGCCGGAATGCCCTGTTTAGGTTGCACAGAACCCGAATTTCCCTTTTTCGACCTCAAACCCGGAACAGTCTTTAAAACCCAAACCGTTATGGGAGTACCCAAAGAAATACCCCCCGGAGTCAACCATAAAGATTACGCAGTCCTCACCGTTGTCGCCAAAAACACAGCCCCCAAATGGGCAGACGAAGACTTTTTTACAGTTTAGTGATGAAAAAATATCTAACCCCCCAACCCCCTTCCCTACCCCTCCCTGACCCTCCCCTACAAGGGGAGGGAAGCGGAAAAACTTTTGTTAGCTGGAAGGGGGAGTCAATTATTCCCCTCTCCTTGTAGGAGAGGGGTTAGGGGAGAGGTCGTGAAACAGACAACTAACAAAGGAAAAATATGCCAATTCAAACATTAGATATTTCACCCGTCGGTAGAGTTGAGGGTGATTTAGATGTGCGTGTCGAAATCGAAAATGGATATGTCACAAACGCCTGGACTCATGCTGAACTTTTTCGCGGTTTTGAAATAATTTTACGCGGAAAAGATCCCCAAGCTGGCTTAATTGTCACTCCCCGAATTTGTGGAATTTGTGGCGGTTCTCACCTCAGTTCTGCTTCTTGGGCGTTGGATACAGCTTGGGGAACAGAAGTTCCTAGAAATGCAATTTTGGCGAGAAACTTAGGTCAAATCGTCGAAACAATCCAAAGTATTCCTCGCTATTTTTATGGCTTGTTTGCCATTGATTTAACTAATAAAAATTATCGCCATAGTCACTTTTATGATGAGGCTTGTCGGCGCTTTGCTGCTTTCACAGGTAAATCCTATGAAATCGGCATTACCATTTCTAGCAAACCTGTAGAAATTTATGCTTTATTAGGGGGACAATGGCCTCACAGCAGTTATATGGCAATAAATTGGGGAATTGCTTATATAGTAGGGATTTGCAAGGATAGGTTTAATGATTCCCTGTCTTTTCCTTAAATTAGACAGTAAATCCATTTATTTTTCTATGTTAACAGTTATTTGGTCTTCTCAGGCGTTACCTAATTTTTCCCTAAATCTAGATTAGCGATTCCTATGTCGCGCTTCGCTATCGCATAACTATGGTAAATTTTTAGTAAGTAAAGAATAATCCCATCTACCCATCCTCTCTTAATCTCTTTCCCCATTATGAATTTTAAACGATGGCAGGAACTTAGGCAAATAATCACTGAAGAAAAAGATTTGTCTGAAATTTGGTCATATTACATGGATCATTTTGCGGATCATCCCAAGTTCATCAACTTGGGTCAACGTGTCCAGAATCAATATATAGATGCAGTTGTCAAAAAAACCTGTCAACAACTATTTGGTCAAAACGTCAAAATTACCAATTCTCTCCTTATCCATATTCCCCGACAGCAATTTTTCCATGGCCCATTCCAAGCAAGCGGACGAATTGGTGGTGTGATTTTCTTTGAGGATATCAAAGTCGGTTTAATGGGTATTTCCGCACACTTTCCCCCAACTGATGAGGTGCAATATTCCCGGTTTACCGAAGTAATGGATCTATCACCACCAACAGGTCATGATTTAAATTGAACGAGATATAACCTTTCCTAGTCTAATAAAGTACAAAATCATCTGTGTTCATCTGCGTTTATCTGCGTTTGATTCTGACTTCCCAGCCGTCCTTAACCCCAAAATCGTCTAAACTTAAAGAGTTCCCTAACTGCCAAAATCATCATGACTCGCTGGTTTAATATTGCAGGTCCTTGTAACCCCGAAAAAAACTATACCATCTCAGCTACAATTCGTCTCCCTGATTTATCAATGCTGATTGAACAAGAAAGTTATTTCGTCCTTCATGCACCACGACAAACAGGGAAAACAACCGCAATGTTATCCCTAGCACAGCAACTTACCGCCACCGGAAATTATACCGCAGTCATGGTATCAGTGGAAGTAGGAAGTGCATTTAATCATGACCCCGGTGCGGCAGAATTAGCGATTTTGGGAACTTGGTATGATACAATTTCTATCCGCTTACCCAAAGAATTACAACCACCTGTGAAACAATGGCAACAGGAAGAACCAGGAAACAGAATTAAGGCTTTTTTGCAAGGTTGGGCAAAATCTTTAACCCGTCCTTTAGTATTATTTATAGATGAAATTGATTCTTTGCAAGATCAAACATTAATTTCAGTTTTACGACAATTAAGAGATGGTTTTCCCAATCGTCCCGAAAATTTTCCCTCATCTGTAGGATTAATTGGTTTAAGAGATGTACGAGATTATAAAGTAGCATCTGGTGGTAGTGAACGACTCAATACATCCAGTCCTTTTAATATTAAAGTTGCTTCTATAACTATGCGAAATTTTAATATTGAAGAAGTGGGAGAACTATATCAACAACATACAGCAGCAACAGGACAAATTTTCACACCAGAAGCAACAGCAACAGCCTTTGATTTAACCCAAGGACAACCTTGGTTAGTGAATGCTTTAGCTAAAGAAATTGTAGAAAAAATGGTTAAAGATAGAAATATTACTATTACAAAAGAAGATATTTTAAAAGCTAAAGAAATATTAATTGCTCGTCAAGATACTCATTTAGATAATTTAGCTGAACGCTTACGAGAACCAAGAATAAAAGCAATTATCGAGCCGATGTTAGCAGGTTTGGAATTGGGGGATATACCCAATGATGATATTCAATTTGTCATTGATTTAGGATTATGTAAAATGCACCCCTACGGAGGTTTAACTATTGCTAATCCCATTTATCGGGAAGTTTTACCCAGGGTTTTAACAGTAACACCAATGGCTTCTTTACCAATGATTGCACCGACTTGGTTAACCCCAGAAGGTGTAACCGACCTACCAATGGAGGAACGTTTGTCAACGCAGGTTGTGGTGACGGAAAATCAACGTCGGATTACTGTGATTCGGGCTTGAGTATTTTGATAAGAAAATATTGATCTGGTCAAACGAGTAAAAAAGGCGATCGCAATCATGCCATATTTTGAAGAAAGAAAGCGATCGCTTGTTTCAATAATCGGCGTTGCTGAATTGGGGTATGATAGGGGGGAAGGTGTGATTCCTGCGGAGCGCTTCGCTATCGCTAACCAGGACAATAATTCCTATTATTTGGATAAGTAGTTGGCACATCTGCAAATTTGAGATAGTGAATTAACAATTTAATAGAATATCTGAGCATTTTCTCAGATTTAGAATAACAAAGAGTTTTTCTATGCAGCCTGGCTAAATAATGTCTTAATCTTGTATTTTCACCTTCTACTCTAGTCATGTAGATTTTGCTGATAATTTGATCACCATCGGGAATAAAATTTGGATAAACTTTCCATCCATCTGTGACATAAAAATAGCATTGCCATAGACTAACGAGTTCCCATAATGGAGCAAAAGTTTCACCACTATGATCTCCTAAAACCCACCCTAAAATAACTTGTTTAAAGTGGTCTACAGCCGTCCAGAGCCAAATTTTGTTTTTTTGACCCACAAAAGTTTCTAATTCATCTAATTACAGTACTTCCCGGTGTTATGAGGTACAAAAACCCCACCCCTAACCCCTCCCCGCAAGCGATGAGGGGCAATAAGGGGGCTAAGATGTACCTCATAAGAGCGGAAACCGCTGTATCCCACATCAGGAATTGTTTCAGGGTCATAATAATCTGGCAACAGTTTTCCTACTTGTTTAACCCAGTTAATAATTGTTGTATGATGTACATTTTTTACTCTTTCAATTCCTCTAAATCCCATGCCGTTAACATACATTTTTAGGCATTCTCTTTTAACTTCTTCAGAGTAACCTTTTTGGTTTTCATAACATTCTATAAATTGGCGACCACAATTTACACAAATATAGTTCTGTTTCCCTTTTTTATGACCATTTTTATTTATATGATTTGAATTACATTCAGGACACTGCATAATATTCGATTCTCTTGGGTATTAGTTTTTAGCGATAGCGAAGCGCTCCGCAGGAATCGCACCTTCCCCTAATCATACCCTAATTCAGCAACGCCTTTTTGTTCATAGTTTTTACCCAGGCGACTGTTCGAGTTCTGTCATGGAGATTGTTGTGGTGATCCTTGCTACAAAGCGGTCTTTTCTGACCCAGGTTGGGACGGTCTACCACTTCTTCTAACATACCTCTAAGATACAAGGTTGGGTTGACGTAAGGAAACCTAACCTACAAAAAAATGGTGAAGGTATTGCTAAATACAATTTATTATGTTCTATAACAACATTGTTTGTTGATAACAAAAAGTAATTAAGTTCTTATTTTATATAGTCTTGAGATTTAGATTAAATCAAAAATGTTAGACAGAAAAACTTTTGTATTGAGAATTTTCTTAGACTACAATCTCATTATTTCTTAATTAATGTGTTTGTGTGCTAAATGCCAATTAAGGTGAAAATTGATATCCTGAATTGCATCTTCAATGCGCCAGCGAAATTCAATTTGAGTACGAAGTTCCCACAGAAGAATGGGTTTAATCAGATGTTTTTCTAATTTTCCTTATGTGCGAGCAATATATCCAAATCCTAAACAAGCGTTAGCACGAACTCTTTCATCAGGATGTTCAGATAAAAGAATACATATATCCTGTGCATATTTCCAGTTGGGAAAAGTTTCACCTAATGCAAGGGATAAAATGCAAAGTTCCTCAATTGATCCGCAAGTTAGTAATTTTTCAACATCCTCTCATTTAGTTAAAATAGGAAGTGGTTGATAAATAAGTGTAGGTAAAATTGATTCGGAATTATTCATTGATATGAAAAGTAAAATTTAAATTATTTGGTATAATATAACATATACTCAGATCCTCTGTTAAGATTGATTTATGGTCTGATCATCAACTGTAGGTCTGTAGCCACTATAAAAACAAGACCATCATGAGAATTAATACTACAATTAACAAATAACCACAATGAGTAAAGAATCTTTATGGAAAGTAAAATAACTATTCATCCAGATATTTGTAATGGACGACCTATTATTACTAACACTCGAATTCCTGTACAAACGATTATGGGGTTTTTAGGTGCAGGTGATTCCATTGAGGAAGTCCTGGAAGAGTACCCAACTTTGAAACGAGAAGATATTTATGCTTGTATCCAATTTGCGGCAAAGTTAATGGCGAATCACTATGAAGTGAGAAAAATCGCATGAATGGATTTTTATTTGATGAAAATCTACCCACTAAAATCCAATTTAATCCATTTTTATCTATCATCCATGTTTCGATTTTAGGTGACAGTCCAAGTGATACCTAAATTTGGGAGTATGCGAAGGAAAAAGAATTAGTCATTGTTACCAAAGATGCAGATTTCTCGGATCGGATGATGGTTGATTCGTTCCCACCCAAAATAGTGCATCTACGTTTTGGGAATATGCGGAAACGCGAATTTCACTCATTTCTAGCTCAGGTTTAGCCGCAAATTGAAATTTTAGTTATTGATCATAAGTTAATTAATGTTTATTTAGATCAGATAGAAGCATTCAGATAATTGGGGGATTTGCCTTAAGATAGCGGTGCGGAGAAAATCTCCGCACTAATCCTTTTAGTTTATTCGTTGATAGTAACTTTGATCATTTTAACTGGAGTTTTTGGGCGATCGCCTGACCCCGTTGGCGTAGTTTCAATGGCTTTCAGTACATCCATCCCTTCAGTAACTCGACCGAAAACAGGATGCTTAGATTGACCGGGGGTAAACCAATCCAGATAGTGGTTGTGGACAGTGTTAATAAAAAACTGACAACTCCCACTATTAGGGCTACCTGTATTGGCCATGGATAAAGTTCCTGGTTCGTTAGAAAGTTTTCCATTCTCAGGATGTTCATCTTGAATGCAACCATCAGGACCATTACCTGTTCCCGCACGAGGAGAGCTAGGATCTTTACTGTGAGGACAACCAAACTGCACCATGAAGTTTTTAATCACACGATGGAAATGCAGACCATCATAAAACCCACTTTTGGCCAATTTGATGAAATTTCCCGCTGTTATGGGCATAACGTCGGTGAATAGCTCAAGAGTAATAGTACCAAGGGAAGTTTCTAGAGTTGCGGTGGGATTTGCCATGAATATTGAATTACAAGAAAATGGGCTGAAAGTCACGTGGGGGATTTATCCCCCACGTGACTTATAGTGTTATACTATTTGTAACAGGAAAGGTAATCAACCTGTCTAAAAACCTAATTACCTAACGGTAATCTGTACCTTGACAATTAAATCTATGCGGTTCTACTGCATTGTTCTAGTTTCTTCCTAGCAGTAGGTAAAAGATTTATAGGAACTGGACTTGTGTTGAGCGAAGTCGAAACACGAATCAGAATTTTGAAACAAATCGTTTCAAGCTAAACAGGACTTGCATTAATGCAACTACGGTCGGGCAGACCGAAAGTTAACGCTTGGGGAGAGTCCCACCTCTGGGCTAGAAAACGCAAGGAATCTAGTTTAAGTGGCCTCATTGAACCAAGAATCTCCGTGTCTTTAGACCGGGGAGTGTCAATAATCTGTGTAATGGTTTACCTACCGTCAAACAAAAAACCTCCACTCGTGTTGAAGAAACTCAAGTTGAAGTTGTTTTCTGTTGCATTTTAATCAGGAAAAGCTAAACCTGTTCTTGGATCTCTGATATATAATCCTAGTGTTAAACTCCGCATAACTTCATCCCACACAGGTATCAATTGTTCTGCTTGATCTGCCCAGTAATCAAAAGTAATTAAACATTGAATATTAGAACCTAAACCAACACAAGTTCTAGAAAATGCTTCCCTGGTTTCAGTTTGGGTGTCAATAAATTTAATTTGACACCACATAATTTTAGCAGTTTGTCGCTTAACTGTTACAACTTCTCCTCTTTCAATAACATCACGACTATCATCTGCCATGATTTTCTTTAAAGTGTGTTTGAGAGGAAACAGAGTCCAATCGTTAGGGGGTAAGTGATTGTAAGATAGCTCTAAACAGCAGTCATCATCAGGTGTTTTTTTATCCATGAACTTAAATGATTTTTCTTGTGGTTCAAACACCCAATTCTGAGGAACGTTAAAGCGAACTGCTCCCCTCCCAGCCACAAAAATTTTATACTCATCAGGTCCTTCCCAGTGATGATTCGGGTCTAATTCTAGGGTTTCTTTAATCCATTGGAGATTGCTTTTTTTACGCTTTGCCATAATTTTAATAAGGTACTATGTTTTAATTTACATTCAGATTTATTTGGGAAATGTGCTTTTATGATTTTCTTTCCAATCCCACATTTTCATATAATAGTTCAATTGGCAACTCAAATTCAATACTTGATAAGGTAATGATGTCTCCAGTAGTGTAGGGATAGTAAAGCCACATTCTTCCTTCTCCTCGACAATAACGCTCAACATATATTTTTTCCGAATCAATCAAAATATATTCTTGCAAATTGGGCATTGTGAGATAATATCTGAATTTTTCTTCTCTATCTTTATTGCTTGTACTGGGGGAAAGAACTTCAACAATTAATGTGGGATTTTGAATAAATTTACGGGCATTGAGGTCATCAGGGTGGCAACTGACAATAAGATCAGGATAAAAGTACACACTATTAGGACTAACTTGTACTTTCACATCGGATACATTGACTCGACAACCTCTAGAACGCAGATGTGGACGCAAAGCAGTGTAAAGATTGAGAGCAAGATCATTATGGGGGATTGTCCCACCGGTCATAGCAAAGACTTCGCCGTTGATGTATTCATAGCGAATATCCTGGTTAAGTTCCCATGCAAAATATTCTTCAATGGTCATTTTTTGCGGTTGTTGAGGAATGACTATCATATCAGGATTTTTCTAAGTTTGTTTTGATTATAGCAACTACAATTACAGTTATTTTTAGGTAAGTTTCGCGCAATCTCTCTTAGAGATCCCGCAGGGTAAATACAAAGTCACTAAGATGCAAAGTAAGAAAGGATGCAAATACTTACAAATTATTAAGATTCTTTTCACATTTTGCGGCGCAGACAGTGGTTTAAAATGAGTTTAGGATATTATACTTAGATAAAGTTGCCTTAAACAAAGCTGAAAATTAAATATTTTCACTAGGTTGAATGTGGCGTTTATTTGTGTAAATTAATTAATTAATTAATTTAACTATCTTATGATGATGAAAAATGAAAAATGAAAAATGGAACACAGAAAATATTCTAAACCAAAAAGGAAGAATAGTAATTGTCACAGGTTCGAGTAGCGGTATCGGTTATGAAACGGCGCGGGTTTTAGCTAATAAACAAGCATCTGTGATCATTGCGGTTCGTAATTTGGATAAAGGAAATAAGGCATTGGCGAAAATTATTCAACAGAATAAAGATGCTGATATTCAGGTAATGGAACTTGATTTGGCAAATTTAGCATCGGTTAAAAATTTCACTGAAAACTTTCAGAAAGATTATTCCCGTTTGGATTTATTAATTAATAATGCAGGTGTGATGATTCCGCCTTATGCAAAAACTACAGATGGTTTTGAATTACAATTTGGAACTAATCATCTCGGACATTTTGCTTTGACGGGACAACTTTTAGAACTTTTGATTAGCACTAAAGGTTCACGAATTGTCAATGTTTCCAGCGGCGCACATAATTTTGGCAAAATAGATTTTGATGATTTGAATTGGGAAAAGAGAAATTATGCCCAATGGACGGCTTACGGTGATAGCAAACTTGCTAATCTTTATTTTACCTACGAACTCGACCGGAAATTAAAAGAGCAGGGGATCAACACCCTTGTAACTGCCTCACATCCAGGGTGGACTGCAACTGAATTGCAGAGAACTGCGGGTGACGTTATGAAATATCTCAATGGTATCTTTGCTCAAGATATCACGATAGGTGCATTACCGACTCTGCGGGCGGCAATTGAAGAAGGTTTGAAAGGGGCAGAATATTTTGGTCCCAATGGATTTATGGAGATAGGTGGCTATCCAGTTAAAGTGGAATCAAATGAGTTATCCAAAGATCGTGCGATCGCTCAAAAACTATGGGTTGTATCGGAAAAACTCACTAGCGTGAAATTTGAATTTAATAAACAGGTATAAAGTCCGGGAAAATAAGCGGTGTCTGGTAAAATCTACCGGACATTTTATTTTTGAAGATATGATTGAGATATTGAAAGCGAAACATTCCAAGGGAATCGCCTAATTTCCCAAATCAGATTTCCAGATTTTCTTGGGAAGCGTGCCAAAACCTAGCAATACTAATTTGCTTTTTATCCTCTTCAATTCTGTAAACAATCCTATATGGCTTGAGAGTAAGTTGACGAATACACGGATCATTAAACTCAGGTACTTTTTGCCCTTTCATCGGAAATTGACTTAACTCTTTGGTCTTTTTCAGTAACTTTTGACCCAAATTTCTAGCCGCTTCAGGATTATACAGTGCAATATACCTGACAATATCTTCTAAATCAGCAACAGCCCTGGGAGCAAGAATTATACAGTAGTCCATGATTCAATCATCTGCTCCACTGATTCAATTGATACGCCTTCCCCTTGGTCAATCTCATTTAATCCTTCTTGAACTGCTAAAATAAACTCAATTTCTTGAATTATGTTACGAATTGAGACATCTGCTGGCAGACGTTTTACAAGTTCCAGGACAGTTTCTTTGTCGCTCATAATAGTTTACGATCTTGTTCTGTGGTTATTTATTATTTTAATCTAACTGGTGAACCTTCCAAAGCAAGTGATTTGGCAGTTTGCAGAAATGATTTAATGATTTTGGTTTGCTGCTTGTCTCAGCTAATACACTTTCAACAATAATTCGCACTCATGTACCTGCTTTCAGATTTAATTGCACTTCCGGGTGAAGAATATTCCCATCGAATAAGGCATCTACTGTTTGAATCATAGTTGTATTTTTATTATATTTATTCTTAGTATATCCTGACTACGCTATAGAAGAAATGTGATCGTCTATCTTCTCGCCATCTGTTCTGCCTCTCTCAATGTCAATAATCCAATTTCTGATTTGTTATTTAGTAAAGTCAAATTTTTGTAAATATCATTAATTAACAAGTCTAGTCGAAAGACAAAATCTTGATTCTCAAATGCAGAAGAATAAGAACTACAACTGTCATCATCAGTATATTTATTGATAATCAAACTAGCACTTTGGTAAAGTTCACTTAAGCTTCCATAGATATTTCCGTTCATCCTAATAATTGAAATTCGACTATTATCATATGCACTGTTAGACCATAAAGTCTGAAAATCTTTGATTGGATTTCCTAAGACATTTGCACCTGGGGATTTAGACATCTTCAATAAAAATATAGTATTTCGAGTAGCAAGATAATTTTGAAATAACTCATGAGATAAGATATCTCTTGATAGTTGAATTTCTTCATTTTTCTTGATTTTATCTAAAAAATATGCTCCTATCGCTGCTATCGGAATTAGCTTTAAAAAAGTTTCTAATACTTTACTGATAACATCATGTTTGTATAAATTTGTTATGAGGTCATAACAATTCTGATAAGTTATTAGAATCACAAACGGAAGTATAAAAAGAATGCAGGCAGGTAGAACAACATCTTTTTCATCTTTTTCCTTCCACCAAAGTGAAAGATTTATAAAAAAATCAATCCTATGACAATACCATAAAATAGGAAGTATTAACCAGCATAAAATAACTACTAATTTAACAAAAGAATCTTCTAACATTGTGAGCATTATCCTTTAGGAGGGAGAACTTCATATCCAAATTTAACCGTATCATCTACTGAACCTAGACAAACGTCAGACATTGCATGAAACTCCCTTTTGGATCGCACAGCTATACAAATCCAGAAAATTTTTCCCACGTATTGTTTTTTTATTATCAGTGAAAAATCGCCATTTTCCTTCCATTCAAATTCCCATGTGGAAGATAGAGGCATAATAGTAAACTCTATTGTTTCACCAAGAGGATCCGTAGCAGATACATTAAACTGAATTTCATCGCCTGGTCTAAGCACTTTATTTGTAACCAGGGTATTTTGCTCACCTATTGCCCATGAATTTCCAAGGCTATCTTGTACACATTCAATTCTTGGATAATATGATTCACCAGTTTCCATTTTACTAAAATATCCTGTAATTTCTGTTCTAATTTTACCGCTAATACCTATAGCTAAATGTTTTTGGTATTGAAGTAAGTTTCTTCTATGAGCATTATGAGCATCAGGGTTTCTTAATTCTTCTAGGATATCTAATAAAACCTCTAGTTCCTTCAATTTGCCAAATACTTTGGATAAGTCGTGTTGCCAGTTGTGTTTAAGAATTGTTTTTAGATCATAAAAATCAGCGTAATAAATCAATCGTGGATCGCTATAACCGAACTTTTTATGTTCTATATCTTTTCGAGCTTGCCATATACCTATTCGGTCACTAAGTAGGTGAACACAATAAAACTAAACTGTGTAAAGAAATGTAAAATCGCCCAAACCCTCTTCACTCTTGCCTCTTGCCTTTTGCCTTTTGCCTTGCCATAACGACAATTTTCAACACTCACCTACTTACTAACTCCACACTTTAAATGCCATTCCTCACCAAATTTGTTAGAGGATGTAAGTGTATAGATCTCTTAGAGAATTTTCTGTATTTCTTAATTCTGTGGTGATATCCAAAGCTATATTTCCCAATGCAACCTATGTTATTATACAGAAATTGTGTAAGTAAATCAAGTAGAGTGCGTCAGATTTTTTAATTAATCATCTTATTACTAGGTTATTTGTCTGATGCACCCTACAAGATTGATGTTATCACTGCGGATTCATCCTAATCAAATCTGTCAAAATATTATCCAAACTACCATTAACTTGAATCCGATCAATTTTCTCTGCAATGCGTTCTAATATCTCCAATTCTTTCAATCTTAACGCCACTGGATTATCTTCCATTACCTTAGCAGTATTCAACATACTCCGAGTAGCAGCAGTCTCTTCTCTACGTCTAACTACATTTGCTTGAGCAGCTTTTTCTGCTTCCACAACTTTACTCAAAATCGCCTTAATTTCTCCAGGTAAAATAATATCTTTTACCCCTACAGAATCTACTTCAATTCCATATTCTGAGGCTTTTTGCTGAATATATTCAGAAATACTTCGATCAATTGCGCCTTTATCTTCCAATAAAGCATCTAATGTTCTTTCCCCCACAGCACCACGTAAAGCAAATTGCAATTCTTTGTACAAGAAGCCAGTAATATCTGATAAGCCATTTTTGGCTTTTAATATGTCTTGAATACGAAAACCAGCAGTTAAATTTAACCGCAATGGTACTTTATCTTTAGAGAGAATTTCTTGACCAGAAACTTCTAGATTTTGCAGTCTTAAATCAATGACTTCTGTATTAAATGTTCTGCCAAATATCCACCAAGCATTTGATCCTGGAGGTAATTGATTTTGAAATTCTTGATTAATATATAATAGTCCGATATGTTGAGGAGGAACTTGGCAAATATGTAAATAATTCCGATTCAGTGCTTTTACTTCCGCCGTTCCTTCCACCAATTCAGAAATTAACGCAGGTGGCAATTTCGCATCTAGATTAATATCAATAATTTCCACTTCCACACCTTGCCAAAATAATTTACGGCTGGTAGGTGGTAAAATAGAAATTACTTTTCCTCGATAACGGATAATAGCAACTTGTGAATTTAGTAATTGTACATTTTCACAATAAGCTGTTACAAAATCTGGATGTTTCTCAATTAATATATCTTCTAAAGGAAAATCTGGATTAGGGACAATTCTACTGATACTCCGGACTGTCACATCTTTATTTAGTGACCAAAAAGCATATTCTCCTGGTTCTAAAGGTCGAATAAAATTATTTTGTAGATATAGTAACCCAATCTCATATTCAAAGATTTGGAATTTCTTCAGTCCATTTAATAAAACTAAATGCAATTGCTGGACAAATGAATTAGGTAATTGCCAATTTTCTTCTAAGTTAAAAAGATGAGATTCTAATTCTACAAAACCACGCCAAAAAGCTCGCAACTGATTTGGTAAAATGCTAATCCAATTTTGACCTAAACGAGCTAAAGCTACTTCATTAAATGTAGTTTTAACAATTAGTAAATATTGTTCTAGTTCTGTTCTATGATTCCGCAATAATAATTCTAGATTTTCAATTTTTGCTTCTGGTTCATTGAGGTCAAAAGTTTTAAGTTGCCAATGACGACCAAAGTATGTATATTCACCAGGCTGTAAAACTTTCTTAAAATCGCTGCGGTGATATAAAATGCCAATTTCGTTAGGTTTGATATAAAAGTTTTTCCACATAACAGTATTTTTGAGGATATTTTTTACTAATTTTGAGATTGGTTCTAACTTTTTGTAATATACCATAATACAATATTTTTGAAACTCTGCAAATGCAAGTAAGTGTTACAATTAATAGGTGGACAAAAGCTACTCGAAAACTGGATGAAGATAGATGTAATATTACTTAAGCTGCACCGTAGCAACTTGGATAACAAACAAATATCAAATATACCGTTCATTTTGCTGTTAGCAAGTTGAAGGATATACTCAAGTTAGGGAAAATACAGGTGCGCGAACTCATTAACTGTTGTTTGCAAACATTACTCTTACGAGTAATAAATACAAGCAAAATACTTGCACCGCAGAGATAACGGATTTGAACCGGAGGATTTCTCCTTTACCATTGGCTACTTCCCACAAGTAGTGTCTTTTAACCCGGACAGGGGTTGTGTGAAAGTACAGGATTTGAACCTGTTACAGGTTGATTATGAGTCAACTGCTCTACCAAGTGAGCTAACTTCCGGGAGTTTGATACAGGATTTGAACCTGCGACGGGTTGATTATAAGTCAACTGCTCTACCAGACTGAGCTAATCAAACGATAGAATAGTTTGGGGGACTCGGCGGTATACGCTCATACTAGAGCTTGGCGCACCAGTTAGGTAGACAGAACCTAAACTATAGCTTTGTAACTTTACTACTATTCCACTTCAAATGTAGCATATTGCAAAATATAAAGGTAAGGGTAATTATTTAAATTCCTATGCTATTGTAGTATAATTTTATTTTTAATTGTGATCATGCTAGGAGTTTATAGATCATTTTTGCTACCTATTTTTTTGATGATTACATCTTCTCTGATGAATGTAATTAGTGATGTGGCGTTATCAAAAGATGCACTAATAATTTTTATCAAGAATAATGATTATATTATTTAAGGTTTTATGGTGGCAGAATTGCGATAATAAAGGAATAAATTAAGTCCTGTAGAGAAAAGTACAGGTAAACATTTTGACGCTTATACTCGTTGGTATGTTAGTACAAATTATCGTTATCAATCATCAGAAAATCAGTGTAAGATTTATACAGCAACTGTTAAATTAGATGTGACTTTTACTAGGTAGCTTTTCGCGATCGCACTGTAAGTTAATTTTTCGACGTTGCTGAGTGTAATAATGGATGAGATGGATCAGCTTTCAAAAGTTCGTAACACTGATCTGCTGTTTCCTGAACTTGAGGGGGCAAATTGTCATAGCACTTCCAAAATCTTTGCGTTGTGTAGTGCATCAGAGTTCTCGGCAATGTCCCACTTTGAACTCAGCGATTCCTACGGAGCGCTTCGCTATCGCTTCTTCTGCTAAAGCCTCCAGTTTGCCGTCTGCGATGTCTTGTTCTAGCTGCTCGTCCCAATGTTGGTAGTCTACGTCTAAGATCCATTGCCGAAGTCGCTGAAATTGTTCTGGTGGAAGCGTTAGAATAGCTGCTTCAATTTGTTCAATGGTTGACATATCGGATTATAGTTTTTTGACTTCAATCACATTATAGCTTTGTAGAGAGGAGCAATTCTAATTTTTACCCTGCCACTGAATATAAAACACACTCTGCACACATCTTTTTATTGATTTGTTTGGTGGATATTGAGCGATTCCTACGGAGCGCTCCGTAGGAATCGCTTTTCCCAAAGATGTTTAACGGTGAAGTTATAAGGTGCTTTACATTCCATTAACGCACTCTACAGGATTGGCCGCACTATGTTGCTTTCTGTGCTTCTGCTTAAAACTAACAGCATTTCAAAACGATTACTAGTCATTTGTTACAATACTCTGCGGTAACTTTAAAAATGTTTTATGTTTAAGACCATACAACATCTTCAATCGGATTTCGTACATTAAATCTGTCACTAACTTCTTGAATCTGGCATAGACTTTCTTATCAATCCTCTCCTCTGAAACTAAATCACCTCCATGAGCTACAGCATTGCGTAACCTTAGGAATAAATCTAAGGACTCTTTTAAATTAGGATTTGGATGTTTGTATTCTTTCCAATGTTCTGGAAACTTTTCAAGTGCAAAACTTTTGAGCAGTTTGTTCAAAACATTGAAGCCAACATTACTCTCAGTATTAACAACTCTTGAAATAGAGCAGCTACTAATAGCATGAAAATCCTTAAGTGAGACAAAAAACTTTACCTTTTTATTATCTTTTTCGGGATACTCCTTAAACTGTTTGAAATCGTTTTCCATGTGGTGAATAACTATTTCATCGCAAAAATTATAGAAATCTATCCCCAAGTTATTAATTTCATCAATATAGAGGTTGAAAGATTTTTGGATAAAACTTTCCCATACGGAATACATCATCGATATTGATTGAGTTGAGAAAATGTCTTGATGTCTTGAAGATAGAGAGTATCTTTTCGTAAAAATTGCTCTCTCAATTTCAAAAAGAACAGATACTCTCTCTTCAATAATTTCTTGCAATGCTATATCAAAATCATACATAATTGATTGCTAAGTTTATTGAAAAATCTCATCTGCTCTTTTAAGACGATTTTTAATCCGGCTTCTGCTATTAGAAGCAGTTCCAGAATATCGCTTGAAATCTATATCATGTTTTAATTGTGTTATCTTTGATTTCAAAAGTTCAAGGTCTTCAGTATATTTTTCAATATTTTGAGCAACTCCAATTAATATACCTTCAAAATAAGCTGGAACAAATAAGTTGCTCTCGTTTCTAAATATCTTGTTGTCATCCATTCTGTGAATTAATCCCAAAACTGTCATAATGAGAGATTCATAATGATCGTAGTCAAAATCAGGATTTTTGACGGTGTTTTCCATGAAGCTATTTAAGAATTTCTCCATGTTTTCATTGACGTTTTCAGAATTTCTATAGAAAGCAAAAAATCTAAGAACTAGTTCTTGATCATATAATTCATTAAGTTTGACACGACTTAATTGGGTAATAACTGTGAAAAGCTCGTTTTGGCTAATTTTTAACAAAAGCTCATTGAGTCTAGGATCTACTCCTCGATAAATTGCATTTCTTATTTCCTGTGGAGTTAACTTTGATCCTCCAGAGTTGAGTCGTTTAAACAACTCATACTTCATGGAAGTACTACTTTCCCCTCTCAAAATTTCGACTCTACAAACGGCTCTTTTTAGATTTATTTTTAGATTAGTTGGAAGACTATCAATATTAAATCCTTCTAAGCTTTGAACTAATCCTCCTTCTTGCAAAGTCCATTTATTTATAGTTTTTTCCTGTTGAGGTCCTTCCCCATTTCCCTCTTCAATTTCTTCTGTCTCTTCGACTGATGAGCTAACATCTTCTTCTTGATGATTGATTTCCCATCCATTACCTTTTAGGTCACCAAAGAAACTTATGAAAGTAGAGACTCGTTGCAAGCCATCTACTAACTCCCATACACCGTCTTTATCCTCAGCTACGAATATTGGAGGAATTGGAATTGAGAGTAGAATAGATTCTATAAGCGCGGTTTTTTGTGCTTCTGACCATCGAAATAATCTTTGATACTCTGGTCTAATTATTAATTCACCATTTTTGTATAGGTTGATCAACTCACCAAAAGAAATATCGAGCCTATCTGACGAAAGTCTTCTTCTTTCATCTGAAACTGCTTGTTCGAGCAAGATTATTTTTTCTTTAAGGTTTTCCATGTTACTCAGGCTAAGTATGATTTTCTAAGTATAACTAGCGGGCAATGAAATGAATGCTTAACTACCTTTCACACTTCTTTTTCATGTCGCTGTTGTATTGTAATACATAAGTTTTCCGTATAACATCCATATTTAGTGTATTAAACGGAATTTTCTATAAAACTCCCAATGGAACAATACAATACCCCAAAAAGCTAGTATAGCAATCCTAAAACCCTATCTATCTCCAGCGTCGGATGATAATTATCTATTAAAAAAGAATAATTTAATACAGGGTTTACACTTAAATTAAGAGAATTTTATCTTATTTTTTTCAAAATGAGAATTGCTGAAGGCTAACGCTCGATATCCACCACTGACACGGGCAGACCAAAGATTTCTACCGACTTTTTTGAAGTGCAAAGAGGGATGAAGTGAGTTTTCCTGCCAAAGCTGATAAGCCTTCCGCGCTTGCTCTTGCATCTCAGGTGACAAATTAGCATACGCTTTCCAAAACTCAGTCGTCGCAAAGGATTTCATCAAGATCCCTCACGTTGTTCGCTGCAATATCTTTTTCTGCCTGAGCAATGAGGCGATCTAATCTCCCTGATGCTAAATCTGCCCAATATTAGCGAACTGACAAGTCAGCGCTTACGCTATCGCAGTTAATCCCAGTTAAGGAAGCGATCGCATTAACCAAATATTAGCGAACTGACAAGTCAGCACTTACGCTATCGCACTTAATCACAGTTAAGGAAGCACAAGACAATGGATTTTAAGCGATTCCTACGGAGCGCTTCGCTATCGCATTTCCCCAATATTAGCGAACTGACAAGTCAGCACTTCGCTATCACAGTTAATCCCAGTTAAGGAAGCACGAGGAAATGGATATTGAGCGATTCCTATGTCGCGCTTCACTATTCACTATCGCACTATACTAATATTTTTTTAACCTCATTGAGTACCTCATTTAAAAAAGGAGCATCTGATTTAATCACATTATCCTCACTTCCATCATGTTTATGATGAGGAAAAGTAGGGAGATTTAATTTTCGATGATGTTCAGTATTGTCATAACGAAAAATTAGTTTATTTTCTGAATCCATATATTGATAACTATACATTTTTCTATCTATGGAGATTTCAACATAGATAAATTCTCGTAAATGCAGCAAAGAATTATCTTGAAAATCAATTTTTCCTCTGATCAAGCCTTCATATATTCCTCTTTTTTCACTTTCAATCTTGAATATTTTGACAATTTCTGAAGATTCAATTAAAAGCTGAATCTGTTGAAAATAATTTTCAATTAACAAAATCAATCTCCTCTATAGACTCTTTCATTTGTTGTAAATGTGTCAACATTCGAGATTCGCCAATCCATTCATCAAAATCAAAATTATGGGATAATTCATCATTATTAAAACGGGTTATAAATTCCTTTGTTGATAATTGATACTTGGTTTCTAATTCTATAATTCGTTCTTCTGTTCTTTTTATTCCTGCTATTACACTTTGTAATCTTTCTGATAAAGCACTTTCAATAATTCGTCTGAGGGAATCTGGATCTTTTGATCTTAGTTTGAGTTCAGCCATTATTTTTTCTCTTTTGATACCGTGCAGTCTAAAAGATATTCTTGGGGTGAGTAGTTGTTATTCCTTTTTTTATTTTATCACTTGATAATCAAGACGGTAAATACAAGATCGGCGATCTGCTTGCAGCAGCGCTTCGCTATCGCTTACCCATGAGATCGCAGTTAATCCCAGTTAAGAAAGCACAAGATAATGGATATTGAGCGATTCCTACGGAGCGCTTCGCTATCGCATTAACTCAATATTAGCGAACTGACAAGTCAGCGCTTACGCTATCGCAGTTAATCACAGTTAATGAAGCACAAGAAAATGGATTTTGAGCGATTCCTACGGAGCGCTTCGCTATCGCATCAACCCAACATTAGCGAACTGACAAGTCAGCGCTTACGCTATCGCATTAATCGCAGTTAAAGAAGCACAAGATAATGTATTTTGAGCGATTCCTACGGAGCGCTTCGCTATCGCACTAACCCAATATTAGCGAATTGACAAGTCAGCGCTTACGCTATCGCATTAATCGCAATTAAGGAAGCACATAAAGAACTCCGCAGGAATCGCTTTTCTCAAAGATGTTTAACGGACTCGTTAGACTTTACCTCACAGATGACTTATGATCAATGTATTATTGCCTGTATGGAAGTTTAAACTATGTCACTCACTGAGTTAATTCCTCTGGTCAACAATTTGAGTCAGTCAGACAAATTATCACTCTTCAAACTCCTAGCCACACAAATCCCAGACGCTGAACTACAAGTTATTTTTTCTGCATCAGAGTACCCGGTTTGGTCGCAATATCACGCAACGGAAGCTGCAAACATTCTAATGCAGATGATTCAGGATAACAAAGAGACATCAACTCATGCCTAGTACAGTTGAGTTTCCCTTTTCTGACAATGAAGCATTACCCACAATTCCTGTCATTCTGAGTTATGCAGACTCTTCTGTTTCTGTAAATGCACTGCTGGATACTGGATCTACCGTCAATCTCTTACCTTATGACATTGGGTTGCAATTAGGTGCAATTTGGGATAATCAAACTGTTCGCTTGCCATTGGCTGGAAATCTTGCAAAGGTTGAAGCACGGGGGTTATTTGTGCAAGTTCAAATTGGAAATCTTGAGTCTGTTCGTCTAGCATTTGCCTGGGTACAATCCTCTCATGTACCCTTAATCCTTGGGCAAACGAACTTTTTTCGAGAATTTGATGTCTGTTTTGAGCGATCAGAATGCAAGATAAAAATTATCCGAGGTGATTAGCGATCGCACTCAAACCACAACTAGCGATCGCAGCACAAGACAATGGATTTTGAGAGATCGCTTACCCATGAGATCGCAATTAATCACAGTTAAAGAATCACAAGACAATAGATTTTGAGCGATAGCAAACTCCATAGGAATCGCTTTTCTCAAAGATGTTAAACAGTGAAATTAGACGGTTTATATTTATAACTGAGTTCAAGAGCATTGCAAAAGCTATTTAGTTGATTAAGCAAAGCATTATAGTAAATGTAAGCATCCTCTCGTTCATCTTGGAGAAGGGCATATAAAGTTAGTTCTGGTTCTGGGGGTAAGTGATTTTTAGCGATATCTAAACCGGCTTCTGTTAAGCGGGTTGAGGCAATTGCAATTAATAATGCTCCAATTGTATTAGATTCACCATTGTGAAGATCATTCAGCCCAGGTAATATTGTTTCTGCACCTGGTAATTGATTAAGATTCATGATTGATTTTCCTCCAGGTTATTTTCACAACGTTCAATAAATTTCTCGACTCTGCTTCTAAGCATATCAGGATTAAGAGATGGGAATCTGATTAGTTCAGGTACAATCGCTTCAAAGCAATTCTGTAGATCACTCAAAGAGAATAATTTCTGTTTGTACATGGCTTCAATATCTTTAATATCACGGTCAAATCCCCTGGATAGTTTAGAAAGAGCTTGGGCTGTAAAATCATAGTGATAAAACGAAATTTGACCTTGTTTGCCAATGAATACGCTTCTATCACGCCATCCTGGAAGAGGTGGCAAAAAATCCTGCGGAGATGCTAATTCGATATTAATGTTTAATTCTTGTTTGAGTTTGGAGATCGCCTGAAAAATGCCTGGTGGTTCAGGATCTAGACGAAGATCAACATCAACTGTGGAGTTACGCCATCCAATTAGTAGCGCACTAGCTCCTCCTGTAAAGTAGATGCAGCCTGAACCCTGTGCTTCTCTACCTAAAACTTGCATCAGACGTTCTAACTTTTGAGTGTCAATGTTTGCACGCATATTTTTATTGATTTATTTGTTTGGATATTGAGCGATCGCATTTCCCCAATATCAGCGATCGCAGTTAATCACAGTTAAAGAATCACAAGACAATGGATTTTGAGCGATCGCATTTCCCCAATATCAGCGATCGCACTATCACAGTTAAAGAATCACAAGAAAATGAATTTTGAGCGATCGCATTTCCCTAATATTAGCGATCACAGTTAATCGCAATTAATCCCAGTTAAGGAAGCACAAGATAATGGATTTTGAGCGATTCCTACGGAGCGCTTCGCTATCGCATTCCCCAATATTAGCGATCGCACTCAAGGATATTGGGACGATTAGTAGGGTGTGTTAGCGACAGCGTAACGCACCAAAAATCAGTAAATAATCATAAATATGGTGCGTTAAACTCCGTTAACGCACCCTACAAGATCAGCGATCGCACTACCTTAAGAGAGTCTGCAACCTACTTTCCACAATTTCTAAGTTGGTTTATTCTATATGCTTCTCCCCGACTATCCCATGACAAGTTCTGGGTAGAAATAAAACAGGTTCCAGTCGATCTTCTATGTACTGCAATCTCAATACCGGGACGGCTAGGGTTGTAGTCAGCAGGCAAAGGTACGTCGCCCACAGTTCCCCACTGAACTATCTTCTCGGTTCCTTGCCGATTAGCCCATGAGAGGTTTTGGGTGGAAATATACCAATTGCCATTGGACGGTCGCCAAACCGCAACTTCAGTTATCCCATCTCCATCATAATCTGCTGGAACTGGAATATCTCCCTGCATTCCCCATTGCACCGTTAAAGTGCCTTGATCTGTTTTAATTTGCCATATTCCAGTTGATTCATCCCAAGATGCTGTATCTCTTACTTTGTCTCCGTCATAGTCCTGAGCCAACACTTTTTGAGGTGGCAAGACAAAGGTAAATACCGTAGTAGCCATTAGAGTTAACAGAGATGCAAAATAATGAAAATTTAACATGAATAAAACTCCTGAAATGTAATCTGTCCCAAAATCAAATACATCCCGAAATTTTTTTTTGGGTCTGCCTAACGGCTGAATTGAGCGGCAAGCGATCACCCTCAAGTCAAAATCAAAATATCATGATTTATGTCCGCTCCAATGATTTGTTATACAGCGATCACTTAACAATTACTTGTGCTTTGCAAATAACCGATAATTTGAGCTTATGTCTCGCTGATATCCAGAATTTTCCTAAATCTCTCAACTTCCAACCTTAACCTTTCATTCTCCATCCGTAGCGCCAATATTTCATTCTTCTGCAACTCAATTAACGACCTTTGACTAATTACCTCACCAAAGGCTTTTTTCCGGTTTTCAATCCCAAACCATCTTTGATAGGTTTTTGTATGTTCATCAACAGTATGACCTAAATTATCTGCTGCGGCTTTAATCGGTATTCCCTGAAGATGCGCTCGAATTGCACAACCATGCCGTAAATCGTAGGGTTGAAACTCAATTCCCACCTTTCTAAACCATCTGGATATATCTCTTCGCATCCAATTAATATTTTGTACAGATGCAATTTTTGCCACCTTTTGTTCTAAAATCTTTAATGGTTTGGGATTATGTAAATCAAATAATTCTATCCATTCAGGAACAAAAGGAATAACTTCTCGATATCCAGTTTTGGTATTTTTATTCACTTTCCAAGTATGATCTATATTTTGGGGAGACATCCACCAATTAATATCTGGTTGGACAAATAATTCCCTTGGTCTTAACCCAAAGGTCGCCAACATTCCATATACCCAACGCCACATTTCCCAGGTATCTATTTCATCACTAATGTTTGTATTTTTGCGGTTGAGAGCGAAT
This sequence comes from Nostocales cyanobacterium ELA583, assembly GCA_037131225.1. Classification (GTDB taxonomy): domain Bacteria; phylum Cyanobacteriota; class Cyanobacteriia; order Cyanobacteriales; family Nostocaceae; genus Dolichospermum. The sequence goes on from JBAXRM010000014.1 coordinate 42,334, forward strand.
TTTTCAAAGAAGTCAAAAGCAGATATGATTTTTTCATCTTCAGGAATTTCTCGATAAGCAGGAGTGACATGATCTCGTTTGACATCAAGTTGAAATCCTAAATTAAAGGTTTTAATCAAAACAGAACTTACCGCAATCAGTTCATTTTTTTTATTACCCTGAAATGAATTAATAATTTCCTCAAAATTTTCTTTTGTGGCTAAATGGGAGAGAGTCAAGTTTCTTTTAATTACAGATATATAATTAGCAAAAGTATTTTCACTAGTTATAGTTTTCTGACGGGTTTGATAATATTTTTCATCAAATGTATTTAATAATTCCCCAATTGTTTTGATTTCTTGCTTCTCTCTCGATTTAATTCCTAAATACTTCTCATTCCACTCGAAAGTATGACGAGCAATTAATTTACCCAACTCATAACATTCCTCAATCGCAGTTTTTAATCCCTCTAAATTTGCGGGTATTCCTAGAGATAAATCATACTGCTTTTTTGTCTTACCTAAACTGTAATCTCCTGGTTTTAACGGTAAGGTAGCTCGTAATTGGAGAGAATTGCCAGTTTGTTTAATACTAACTCTTATTCTCTCCCTTTTTAAATTAGTATTAGCTTCGATTAACTTCTGTTCAAAAACTGCTTGATACTGTAATTCCGTTGCCTTTATTTTCGCCATTGTTCCTCTATAGCTGCCATCTGTGGTGTTCTGCGGCTCAAAGTCTGCAAACATATCTGCAAACCAGTCCCTTAAGTCTGCATTTGCATCCTCATGTAGAGATGGGGGATAGGTTTCCGATATTACAGTACAGCTATTTTCAAGTAAATAGACCACAAACCGACCTCTCTCCAAACCTCTCTCCTCTTAGGAGAGAGGCTTTGATTTACCCCCCTTCCAGCAATAAAGGTTTTTCTTTTTCCCTCTCCTCTTAGGAGAGGGTTAGGGAGAGGTAGGCTGGGGGTTAGGTCTAATAATAGTAGTTCAAATACAAGAAAACTGCTGTAACTGTTAGGGATAAAAATTACCCTGACTCATTCCCTAAATATTCCCTTATTTATAAACTGAAATGGTGAAAATAAAATGTTCTGTCCGAGCAAAATTACCTGATAAAATAAGTTACTCAGGAACATTTACAGCATATCACCTGTTGTCATTGCAGTTATATGGTGCCTGGTGGAGTGATGTGCGCCCCAACTTTAACTGATATTACCCGCGCCTGGGCAATTTTGGAATATTTCCGCACCAATTGGTTAGAACCAGTTTGGTTAGGTTGTTCTTTAGAAAGATATGAAGAAATTCAATCTTATGAAGACTTTCAAAAGTGGTTAAATGAAGATGTTAAACATCGAGAATCTGACTTAGGTTTGTATTGGCGCATGGGGTTAGATATCGGTTTAGATAGATATGGTGCTGGTGTGGGTAAATATGTGACTTGGGGTTATATTCCCCATGAGGATAAATATAATCATCCCACTATTGAAGGACGTAACGCCGCCGTGATTATGAAAAGCGGTGTTTATGATAGTTTCACTAATACTCATGCCTTAATGAATCAAGGTTTTGCCCGTGAGAATTTAACCCATTCTTGGTATGATGAAGGTACTCAAGATTGGCATCCAAGCGATCGCACTACTAACCCAATTAATAACAACCAAAAAGACTTTAATGGGGCATATTCTTGGTCAAGTGCAGTCCTTCACCAAGACTTAGGACGTTTAGAAGCCGGTCCCCTGGCCCGTCAATTAGTTGCAGGGGGAAATCATGGGGAATCTTGGCAACATCATGACCCATTTATTCTCGACACATTCAAGCAAATGGGTGGTGCAAGTGTTCATCTTCGGCAATTAGGAAGAGTTCACGAAATAGTTAAACTATATCGTCAAGCTGAACGTTGTTTAAGAGAGTTCAAATTAAACGATCCTTGGTATATTAAACCAGAAGAAAAAGATGGCAAAGGTTGGGGTGCAACTGAAGCCGCAAGAGGGGCATTATGTCACTGGGTAGAAATCGAACAAGGCAAAATTAAGAATTATCAAGTTATCGCTCCCGGTACTTGGAATATTGGACCCCGTGACGGTGCGGGAGAATTAGGACCGATTGAAAAAGCATTAATAGGAACACCAATTCAAGACCCCAAAGATCCCGTAGAAGTGGGTCATGTAGCCCGTTCTTTTGATTCATGTTTAGTGTGTACTGTTCACGCCCATGACGCGAAAACTGGAGAAGAATTGGCTCGTTTTAGAACAGCCTAATTATACTCCAATCCCTGACTTATGAGAGCAGTCGGGGATTTATTGTTGTTTGCATGACAAAAGTTCCTAAATCAGTCGGTTAGTCTGAGTTTTAAGGAATAATTGATAATTTCTAATTATTAAATTACGAACTATCAATTATAACTTGTAATCTACTAAAATTGGTAAATAATTGTGTCTAATTTAGAACTACATCAATATCTTTCTAAGCTTCCTGAAGCAGCACTGCAAGAATTTATAGAATGGTGTATGTTAGAGCAGTCAACAGCCGCAGGATTAGAATTTAAACCCGATCAAACTAAGTTAAAGAATTTAGCACCAGCAGATTATTCTAAGCAATTAGTTGACCAATTCATGAAGGTTAGACCTGATCCAATTAGAGCCGGATTAGTAGCTGTAATTGCGGGAAAACAAGCCGATAAACACGAATTAACAGGTTTAGCTGCTGTAGTTGATTTTGTTTCTCTTTATGTTAAGTATTTAATTCCTAAAGATGGTAGTAATGCAGAAGAAGCAGATGCTATTTTAGCTAAAGCAACACAACATCAACATGAGCAACTTGTAGAAATTGCTAAAAAACATGATGTAAGTTTATAGATTTATTTGGTGGGCAATGCCCACCAAATAATTGATAATTGATAGTTGCATATCGAGTTAAGAAAACTCAATGCAAAACGGATAAATATTTGTTTCGCTTGGGTCAACTCACCCTCAAAATTTAATTTATAAGTTTTAATAAGGTATTGATAATTAAGAAGAATTTTGGAGATTTTGATGATAATATCTATTTAAAGCTTTCTGGAATCTCCGCTTCATCAACTTTGTGCATTTGTAGAAATAATTACTGATTTTTCAAATCATACCCATGAAACGTATCGCATCTTTTCTTATCGCTACTGTGATAGCGTCTATTTCAGTGTTGGGTATTGCAGAAAATGCTAATTCTGCAACTCATAATCGTCATGAGAGAACTACCCATGTTAGACGTAATCGGACTTGTAATGGCAGAAATCGTTATAGCTATTATCGAGGCAGGTATTACAGATGTCGTTATGATAGACGACATTATTAATTCAATTACCATCATTTAAAGGACTGGGTGGGTATTCCTCACCCAGAAAAATAATAATTATAGGTTAGATAAGCAGAAAGTAACCTAACATAAAACAGGTCAATGTTGGTTTTTTTTAAGAAGATGTTTGAAAAGTATTAGTCAGTTAAGCATCCTGATTCTGACAATAAAAGGATCAGATATGGTATAGAATATATCTATTATATATATATTTAACAAAGGTATGAGCATTTGGACAGCAGGGACATCCATTAACAACGGTAGATATATTATTCAACAATATCTCGGTCGTGGTGGTTTTGGTATTGCCTATAGTGCTAAAGATGAGAAAAAAGGAAACATAGTTGTTATCAAAACTTTAAACCCTACACAAATTAGTCCAGAAAAATTACGAACAGAAGAGAGAAAGTTTTATAATGAGGGAATGCGATTAGCCAAATGCAATCCTCATCCTCACATTGTCGAAGTTTATGAATTTATCGAAATAAATGGACTGTCGGGAATGGTAATGGAATTTATTGATGGGGATAATTTGGCATTATATACTCGTAATCATGAGGGATTATCAGAAGCTGAGGCTTTAATTTATATTGACCAAGTTGGACAGGCTTTAGAACATATTCACGCAATGAGGTTTTTACATCGGGATGTCAAACCCCATAATATAATTTTACGGAAAAGTTCCCAAGAAGCAGTTTTAATTGATTTTGGTTTAGCTAGAGAATATACTTTGGGTGTAGAGGTAAACATGACCAATGCTAGAAGTCAAGGTTATGCACCCATAGAACAATATGAGAGATATGGTAAGTTTGGTGACTATACAGATGTTTATGCTTTAGCTGCAACTTTGTATAAGTTGCTGACTAATAATGAACCTTTACCCGCAGAGTTTAGAAAAACGGGAATACCGTTACCACCACCCCAACAGTTTAACCCAAAAATTAGCGATCGCACTAATGCTGCTATTCTCAAAGGGATGGAATTAGAAGCAGAAAACCGTCCGCAAACAGTCAGAAAATTTCGAGAAATATTGGGTTTATTAGTTCAACCTATTGTAAATATTCCCATAGAAATACCTGTGAATGATACTCCTGTTACTGAACAAAAAAGACCGCAGGAAAATATCACCACACCTCAATCTGGCAACCAAAATACACAATTAAAATCATCCGCTGGGATGGATTATCAAAAATTGCGTGATTTACTCGCACAGGGGAAATGGAAGGAAGCAGATGAAGAAACTGTGCGGATCATGTTAGCTGTGGGAAAACGAGAAAAAGAAGGTTGGTTAGATACTAAAAGTCTGGATAATTTTCCCTGTGAAGACCTACATATTATTGATAAGTTGTGGGTAAAACATAGTAATGGTAAATTTGGCTTTTCTGTGCAGCAAAAGATTTATCAATCTTGTGGAGGAACGCTAGAATACGACCCAGAAATTTGGGAGAAATATGGGGAAAACGTGGGATGGAAAAAAAAGAAGTTATTAGGAATGGGAGGAGAATGGATAACTGAATACAATATTATTTTTGATATAACTGCACCAGCAGGACATCTACCTTCAGGATTAAGAGGGATATTAGGAAAAGGTGGGGCTGCTTCTCTCGGTTTGAGACTGGTAAATTGTAATTTATAAAGGTTACAGAAAGTTATGAAAAATTCGATAGAGAAACTCAAT